>NZ_VMMI01000011.1:0-139337 GCF_013277125.1 Streptococcus sp. 4094
ACTCTTCGAAAATCTCTTCAAACCTCCTCAGCTTCCATCTGAAACCTCAAAACAGTGTTTTGAGCAACCTACAGCTAGCTTCCTAGTTTGCTCTTTGATTTTCATTGAGTATTAAAAAACTCTCTTATCTGAAACCATCACAAAAAACAATTGAGATACTAAGCCTACACAGACTGATTCCAATTGTTTTTTTAGATTGTTTAACAATCAATTTTACCATTCTTCATAGTCAAAACCATCATAATCTGGATATTGTTCTGGCGGCGTTCCAACCGAACGTACGAGATAAGCTTCTTCGTCCTCCGTCTCGATTTCTCTCAGCACTTGACATTCGAAACGCCATTCATCACCGAAGTCGAAAATAAACTTAAATTTTTGTTTGACACTTAGGGTATCCAGATAGACATTTTCTGTGTAACGTTCTTCAACATCGTCACTAACAAAGCTAAGAAAGTAAGAATCTGCATGACTCCACGCAACATTATCCATGAAAAATGCATGAGCATGATCATTTGCAAAATCAAAACTCCATAAAATCACATCTGCTAGTTATGCTAACGTTTTTGTTTTTGGAATTTGTATATGTCGGTAGCAACCTTTTTAAAATTTGACGAAAATGACCCAGGCTTCTACAGATGCTGGCTTTTCAGCTTCTATTTCTTGTTTTACTAATTTTAAGTGTACCACAATACCTCCAATAGCTAATCGATAGGGGTGCTCCTAAGAGACATTCCCTCTCAGTCATTTTAACATAAGTTTGTCTAACTGTAGTATTTGAAACTAGATAATCCCTCTGTTTCACGCGAAACACCCTACGCCAAGCAAGGTGTTCTTATTTTTAAGTTGTATAAATGGTTGAAGCTGTCGCAATAGTATGCCATTGGTTGGCTGTTGTGGCTGCGAAGCCCTTGTCTGCGTAGAAGTCGTTAAATGGCAGAATTTCTACTTCCAGCTCGTCTATGCGGTCAAGCTGACCAGCCAGATAAGCCTCGATACGGCTTTCTGCTCGTTTGATGCGTTGCAAGAGTCCGCCCATACGGATATCGACCGTATCCAAGCCAAAGACCTTGTTTTCCTTCAGCCATTGATGGCTAAAGAGGGAATGGAAGTCTTCAATTTGGCTTCTGAGTTCTGGTAATTCTTGTCTTGCGATTTCTTGCAGACTTTCCTTATCGTTTACTTGATAGGCCTGACGAATGCGTCTTCCCACATCCACTTTGCTACTTAAAATAGCATTCAACTGGGCCTGAGTTTCAAAGAGGTAGGCATAGTTGCCAGCTTTTTCTTTAATATCAGCAAGCATCTCAGCAGCCTGAGCAAAGTGTGGTTTGTCCTGTTCAGGTGTCATGTGCCGGTCAAGGATCGGACAGAGAACATCCTGATAAAAGACATAGCGGTTGGGATTGATGCCACTGAGATTGCCTGGTAGGTCTGGCAAGAGGTTGGCTAGGTCAATCTGCATGAAATCCTCAACTGATAGACCTGTATTGGTCTGGAAGTGTGCAGACAAACAGTCTAGGTCATTGCGGTAGCTTAGTTCTGCCCAGATTTGCAAGCTTGGGAGAATAGAAAACTGGGCTGTTTCACCACCATTGTCCCCCCAACCAGTCACGATGACTTCTTTGATTTCATTGGCACGGCAGGCTTTATTGGCCTCAATAGCTACTAGACGGCTAAAATGGTTGTGAGGTGTAAAGCCAATCCACTTCCAAGCTCCCCCTGCAAAGGCAAGGTCATGACTAATCTTATGATGGTTGCGGAAATTGCGATTGTATTTTTCCTCGCTATCCTGGTAATAATCCCAGTAAACCAAAGTCACTCGGTCTTTGAGACGGTCTAGGTAGACACGCGTTTCCTCTGGAATTTCCACATCACGGTCGTACTGGCCATCTGCTGACATAAGTTTAAAGAACATATCGCTCCACATCTGGCAGTGGAAACCATATTTGTCAGCAATATCCAGCACGCGCTCCAAGTGTTGGCACATGAGGAGACTACGATCCACAACACCGTTCAATATCAAGTAACGTCCCAAGCCAACCAAGTGTGCTTCGTCCATCCCAATATTGACCTTGCGAGTTTGTAGTTTAGATAGAGTAGCAAACATGCCATCAATCAGGTTATAAACCTTTTCTTCGCCAATGAGGAGAATGTCCTCTACATCACGGAGCTCCTGGACTTCTTTGACACCCCATTTGACGAAGGCTGACAAGTGAGCCAAGGTCTGGATACATGGCACAAAGGTCATGTCAAACTGCTGGGCATAGGCTTCGATTTCCTGCAACTCCTCAGCCGAATAAGCTCCACGGAAATAGCCAAAGTAAGGCTGCCCTTCAATCTGGTAGGTATCTTCCATGTAGAGTTCAAAGGTTGAGTAGCCCATGAGAGCCAAGACCTCAATCATCTGCTTGGCAGAAGCCACATTCAGCACCGCATTTCGCGAACAGTCAGCCATATAAGCCAACTCTTCATAAGCCGCCTGCTCCTCAATTTCTACTTTGTCACCTTCTGCTAGAGCTGTTACCAACAAGGACAAGGCACGATAAAGTTGGTGGGGGTTGCGATAAGTTAATTGATAGCGACCACCCTCACCCTTGATAGAGATAGAGGCTTGGTCAGATTGAGCGACTGCTACCTCTACATCTGGTAGCGAAATGTGCTTTTGAAGCAACTCTATAGCTTGATGTTGTTTACTGCTAATTCCTGTAAATCTTACCATTGGTTTTCCTCCTGTAGCCAGTTGACAAGGGCACCGTAGAGATTGGCATCTGCATGATAGGTGCAGGCTTGGATAACGGGTGCGACCGTGTATTCTTCGTAGGTCTCAACAAAGTCATCTACAGCTTTTTTGACACCTTGGATAAAATCTGGATTTTGACTGATAGAGCCTCCCAGACTAATGACATCTGGGTCGATCAGATACTGGATATTAAGCAAACCTTGCGCCAGATTACGGTTCATGCGCTCAATGGCTTCTTGACAAAGGGTATTACCTTCTTTAGCTTCTTGGTAAATCTTGCGGCCGTCCCAGTCAGTCTGACCAGATTTTTCAATCACGTATCGCACCATATTTCCAGTTGATGCTAGTTGCGACCAGTTGTTGAGCTTTTCAGCAGGGGCAAGGGTTGTCATATAGCCAAATTCTCCACCCAGACCGTGGCGACCTCGGTGCAGTCTGCCATTGATAATCATAGCTCCGCCAATCCCTGTCCCAATCACGACACAGGCTGCATTTTCAAGTTCTGGATGAGCCAGTAATTCACTGAGTCCAACGCAGTTGGCATCATTTTCCAGATGGACAGGAATCTGATAAGAGCTAAGCGCCTCATACCAAGAAAAGCCATGGATGTAGGGCACCGCACTGAAGCCATCAATCACACCTGTCTCTTGATTGACCGCGCCTGGAACGCTCATAGCAATCCCGCTATAATCCTGCTCTGACAAGCGCTGGTCTAGCCAAGTTAGTAAATCTTCCAAACTTTCAGGCGTTGGAATGCTTGTCTTATTCAGTATTTTCCCATCAGGAGTCAGACTGGCAAACTTAATCCCAGTCCCTCCGATATCAATCGTTGCAATAGTCATTGTTTTTACCATAAAAAGGGGCGAATCAGTAGTTAGTTCTTACCTTTTCGCCCCTCCTTTCTTTTTATGTTTACTTTTTGAAATTAAATTTCTTCTTTTTTGATGAATTCTGTACGAATTTCTTGTGGAGCCAATAGTCCTGAATGAACTGGGTATGGTCGTTCAAGTAGGTCAAGGAAGAGATGTTGACTTTCCGGTACACGTACATTTTCACTACACATATTGTAGTAACGGAGGACATAGCCTTCTTCATTTTCCGCCACTTTAAAGGCTGTTGGACAAACTTGCGGTATGCTGAGAACAGAATGGCTCAAGAGGCTACCAGTCGCAGCCACGCTTCCTTCCTGTCTAGTAAGCTGAAGACTGGTAAACGGCGTCTGCAAGGCTTTAGCGCGACGATAAGCCGAGAAGCGTTCTTGGGTTTGGTGGCATTCAAGCGCAAACTCGACTTCAAACTCACGCAAGCATTGTGCTTCTGGTGTTGGGAAGTAGCCCCAGTCACCTAGCTCACCTGACGCACGCAGAATGGTCACGGCAATGGTGTCGTCTCCAAGGATTTCGTATTCATTCAATCCCTTGTTGGATACAGTCACACCTTTTTCATCGTCATACAGACTGACAAAGGCTTGTTGGTGTTGAGGATTTTCAGGATTTTCCCATGAAGCAGCTGGTTTGTTTGGTCGTGTCACCACCTCATAGATGCTTTCAGAATCATTGCTTGGACGCGTGTTGTGAGTCTTGACCAAGAGACGGATACGGTGGTCTTTGGCAGTGTTGGTAAAGCGAGTCTTGCAACGGATTTGTGGATTGTCAACGAAGACAGTCAACTCAGTTTCCAGAGGAATGCTTGTCAATTCTTCTGAACGTCCAGCCTCACGCTTCATAAACTCGATGATGCCTTTTTGCTCTTCTTCTAGCTTTTCATCTGCACTGACAGGCACGGTCAATTCATGTTTGAGCAAAATCTTAGCGTAGCGAGCTGTATTTTCCAAGACCTCGTAGCTCTTAAGCTCTGCATAGATTGGCTCTGTTCCTTTTGGTTGGAAATAGATATACTCGTTTCCGATGTCACCACGGTCTTCGAAGCGGATAAAATCTTCGTAAGCTTCGTGAGTTGTCTTGTCATAAACTGTGATAGTATCATCCACACTCACCGTTACAAATGGCGTATCAATCACTCCGTTTTGGTAAATACCCTCACGGTGTTCTTGTTCTCCTTCCAGCAATTGGAAAGTTGTCCAAGAAAGCGGCGCTAGGTGAACTGGAATAGTCACGCGCACTTGTCGAGAAATACGAGCTTGGCGGAACTTGTCTTTTGGTAAATCGTACTCAAAATTAGCCCCAAGATCCTCGATTTTAGCCTCTACAGGACGACCATCCAAGTCCTCCACACGGTAGCTTGGCAAGGTAAGAGCAGCCATCTTCTTGTAACCTTCTGTTGGGTGCAATTCCTTGAAATCACAAGTCGCAACATCAATCACTGTGCTGACAGTATCGACCTTATCATGCAGACCTGTGTTAATGACAGTAAAGAGATAGTCACTTTGAGCCTTAGACGTAGCGATTTTACCCTTCCATTCGTTAAGAAGATTGCTCTTAACAAAGGTTCCGACTTGGTTAACCTTGGCAAAACGAGTTTCCATCTCACGGTGAACTTCGTCCACGCTACAGCCACAGATACTATCATGCGGCGCATTTTGCAAAAGAGTTTTCCAAGCATAGGTCAACTGGTCCTTGTGGTTATGACCCCCAGTGATAATAGTTAGTGGCTCCACTACTTGCTCTAGGAGGTTGCTATTTTCTTGGAAGGCTTGTTTGAGATAAATACGAGATGAAGAAGTGTTGGCAAGTGTGTACCAGCCGTCTGTTTCCTGACTGGTCAACTCACCTGTAACCGTTGATAACTGCTCTGGTAGGGCACTTTCCACGGCTTGTACATATTCATCAAAAGAACTATGAACAAAGGTTACATCTGGGAAGAGTTCATTTGCTACACGAATGGCTTCGCTCAGATTTTTCTGAACAGGCTGGTGGTCACAGCCGTTCATCATCAACCATTGGTTGGTCGAAGCATAGTCACGCACGTCTGCCAGTTTTTGTTTCCAGAAGGTCAAGGCCTCGTCTTTATCAACTGGGATTTCATTCCCATTACTGTACCAGTTGGCAAAGAGAATCCCGAGGACACGACTTCCGTCCGCACCCTGCCAGTACATTTCTGAAAACTGGGAAGTAAACTGCTCATCTTCGAGGACTTGGTTGTCAAATCCAATCGGTTTCACACCACGACCAAAGGCTGCCACATGAATGCCTGATTTTTGAAGGATTTGAGGAGCTTGTCCCATATTTCCAAAGGTATCTGGAAAGTAACCAATCTGGGTTGACTTGCCCCATTTTGCACATTCTGCTTGACCAATCAAGGTATTGCGGATATTGGCTTCACTTGAAATCAAGTAATCATCCTGCAAAATGTAAAAGGGACCAATTTTCAATTTTCCTTCGTCAATGTAGCGTTGAACCTTGTCACGATTTTCAGGACGAATCTCCAAGTAGTCATCAAGGACAATAGTTTGTCCATCTAAATGGAAACTCTTGAACTCAGGATCATTTTCAAAGAGATCAAAGAGATTATCAAACAACTCCACCAACTGCATACGGTGGCTTTCAAAAGGCAAGTACCACTCACGATCCCAGTGACTATGTGAGATGATATGTACGACAACATTTTCCATGAAGTAAAACCTCATTCTAAATTAAATTTTTCATATTTTAAATGTAAAAGTGTAATTCTGACAAGAATTAGTGAAGCTAAAGCGTGTTCCTTAGCGGATATCCAAGTAATCCAAGACCAATTCACAGAACATCATGTTGGCCCAAGAGAACCATTCACGAGAATAGAGAGTTGGGTCGTCCACGTGGAAGCTTTCGTGCATAACACCTGTGCCCCCATCGCAAGCAACCAGCTGATCTAGCAAGAATTTCTTCTCTGCCTTATCCCTTGTTGTCAAACCTTGGATAGACAGGGCGATTGGCCAGATATAGCGATAGAAGGTGTGAGAACTTCCGAGACCGCTAGCGTATTCTCCTTGGTAGAAGTATGGATTTTCAGGGCTCAGAATGGTACGGCGAGTAGCTTGATACACTTCATCATCGACCGAACAGTAGCCCAGATAAGGCGCAGCCAACAAACTTGGTACATTTGGATCATCCATAATACTAGCATTTCCTAGACCATCCACTTCAAAGGCATAGATTTTCTCGCCCTTGCTGTTGCTTGTGTAGGCGTAGTTTTCAATTCCTTCTTGGATTTCATCCTGGAGACGCTTAGCATCAGCAATAATGCTCTCGCTATCAGCTAGATTCAATTCTGTAAAGATTTCTTGCACATAACCCAAGACTACTACAGCAAACATATTTGACGGAATCAAGTAACTATACTGACAACAGTCATCACTCGGACGAAAAGCGGACCAAGTCATACCTGTCACTGCAAAATCAGGTCCAAAGCCATCATTTACCAAGGTGTCTTCCTTGCGGTCCGTATCTCGGACAAAACGATAAGGAGAGTTCTTGTGGTCTTGTTCTACCGTCCACAGATGGAGAATTTCCTTAGTCGCTGCGACAAAAGTCTCATCAAACTGACTAGTCTCGCCAGTTTCTTTCCAGAGGAGATAAGCCAACTGCAAAGGATAGCAAAGCGAATCCACCTCGTACTTGCGTTCCCAAATCCAGCCATTAAGGTCTGTATGGTCGGTCTCGTGATGCCCCTTCCAGTTCTCCTCTATGTTGAAGGAATTGGCATAAGGATCCTTGAGTACCAAGGTCATCTGACGCTTGACCAAACCTGCAATGGTCTGACGCAGGATGGGATCTCTTTTAGCCACATGCAGGTAGGGTCTGAGTTGGGCTGTCGAATCTCGAAGCCACATAGCAGGAATATCTCCTGTGAGCACAAAGGTTGAACCATCTTCTAGGATTTCAACTGTATTGTCCAAGGTGTCGGTGTAGCAACGCTCGAAAACATCCACCCACTCTGGATGGTCCTTAGCCCTCTCTGCCACTTCATCTAGCCATTCTCTAACAATTTCTTTTGAATAAATCATCGTGCAGTATCCTCTTTCAAACAAGTTTCATTTTCAGTATATAGCTTTTGAGACAGAAAATACATACACAAATGATAGTCATTTTTCTACAAAATAGTTATCTTTGAAACTCCTTTTCTAAAGGCCCCATTTTTCTGATATAATGTATAAAAACAGCTAAAGGAAAGACTATGAAACCACTACTTGAAAGCATCGATACCCGCTTTGGTACTGCCAGCAAGCATGCCTTTTCTCGGGGAAATACCCTGCCATACACAGGCGTTCCTTTTGGGATGAATTACTTTGTGCCCCAGACCAGTGACCAGGAGGGAGCTTGGTTTTTCGATCCGCATCTGCCTATCTTTCAGGGGATTCGATTAACCCATCAGCCTAGTCCTTGGATTGGGGACTACTCTTGGCTCCTTCTGACACCTGTCACAGGCCAGCTAGGTGGAGACAGCCTCTTCCATCGTCAGTCTTCCTATGATATGGATAAGGCCTCTTTCAAACCTCATTATCTGAAGATTTTCTCCCTGCGCTATCAGATTGAAACCCAGCTCACACCGACTTGCTACGGTGCTTCTATTCGTTTGGAGCAAAAACAAGGCAAAGCCCTCTCCCTCTACCTTCACGCAGCAGATGAACTGACCGTGGAGCAAGTAGATAAGCGAACTCTTGCCCTGCGACAAGAAGGTAAAACTGAAACCAACAAAAATCCACTGATACTGTTCACATCCCTGAAAATGAATACGGATATTCTTGCTATCAGCCAAGAAGGTGAAGACTGGCGAATCGACCTGGCAGATAGTCATGCTGAAATTCAGCTAGCGACTTCTTTCATCTCCCCTTCTCAAGCTCTAATCAATCTACCTCAAGAAGATTTTGATAGCTGTAAAGCAAATGCCCAAGCGGACTGGGAAAATCTCCTCCATCGTTTTGACATTATAGAGACAGGAAAAGCTGACCGAACCTTCTTTGATCACTGTCTTTACAGACTCTTCCTCTTCCCACAGACTTTTTATGAGGTTGATGAATCAGGGCAAGCCATCCACATGGATCTGGCTACTGGCACTGTCAAGCCTGGTGTTCTATTCAGCAACAATGGCTTCTGGGATACCTTCCGCACCACCTTCCCCCTCTTTGCCCTTATCATACCAGAACACTACCACCGCTTCTTAGAAGGATTTCTCAATAACTACCGCGATACTGGTTTCCTTCCAAAATGGCTGGCTCCAGATGAACGGGGTATGATGCCAGGTACACTTTTAGACGGTATTATCGCAGATAGCGCCTGCAAGGACATGACCACCGACCTAGAAGAAGAACTCCTCCAAGCCATGCTTGAAACAGCCAGCAAGGCCGACCCTCTCGGCATCAATGGTCGTCACGGACTAGCCAAATACCAAGAACTAGGCTACCTCTCTACCGACCACCACGAAAGCGTCAGCCACACCCTAGACTATGCCTATAGTGACTTTTGTATCGCTAGCTGTGCTGAAAAACTAGGGAAAATAGAAATCGCTGAAACCTACAAGGCCGCATCACAAAATTACCGCCATCTATTTGACGCTGAGACAGGTTACATGCGAGCGCGTGATAGTCAAGGCAACTTCCGTCCTGACTTCTCTCCTTATAGTTGGGGACGCGACTATGCCGAATGCTCTGCCATCCAAGCAACTTTAGGCGTCCTCCACGATATCCCAGGCTTGATCCAGCTTATGGGTGGAAAAGAAGCCTTTAGCAACTATCTTTTAAAAGCCTGTCAGGAGGCTCCCCTCTTTGAGACAACAGGCTATGGCTACGAGATTCACGAAATGAGCGAAATGGCTACTGCTCCTTTTGGGCAACTCGCCATTTCTAACCAGCCTAGCTTCCACATTCCTTATCTCTTCCGCTACAGTAACTACCCTGACTACACTGCCCTTCTTATCAAGACCTTACGTCAAAAAGCCTTTCACCCAAGCCGGCAAGCCTATCCTGGCGATGAAGACAATGGTAGTCTCTCGGCCTGGTACATCTGGTCAGCTCTCGGATTTTATCCGACCTGTCCAGGAAAACCAAGCTATGACCTCGGAATTCCTCTCTTTGACCATCTCCGAGTCTATCTTGCCAAAGAAGATAAATGGCTAGATATTCATACTGAGCAAAACCACAGCCACTTCAACTTTGTCAAAGAATGCCGACTGGACACAACTCTAGTATCAACTATTCAACACCAAGATCTCCTAAAAGCTGAGCAACTAACTTTCACCCTTAGCTGGTTGCCAAGTCAGCCGTCCACTTCCTGAAATACAAAAATCTCCTAGCAGACTTTCCTGCTAGGAGATTTTCTTATGAGAGGTACTTGTTTAAGCTTTGAAAATCGGATTTATTATTCGATAATTATCAAACAATCTACCAATTAAGCTTCTTCGTCTTCTTTACGACGACGGCCTGCAAGACCAAGACCAAGTAAGGCACTTGCGGCAGCTGCTACCATAGCTACAGTAGAATCTGCTGTACCTGTATTTGGCAATTCTTTAGCTGCTTTACGCGCGTTTGTTGCTGCTTGGTTGGCATTTGCTGCTTGAGCAGTAGCTGGAGTTACATCTGATGTTTGAGCAGCTTGGTCCTTAGCTGGGCTTGTAGGGTCAGTTGCTGGAGCAACTTTCGCCATGAAGTCTTCGATACGTTTAACCATTGCATCCACTTCATCTTGGCTTGCTTTCGGATCTGCAAATACTTTCTTAGCGTCTGCCAATAAGTCAGTCGCTTCTTTTGCAGTTTCTGCATCAAGCTTAGCTGATTCTTGGATGAACAATTCATCTAATTGATGGATAGCACCTTCTAACTTCGCTTTATCCACTTTTGCGGCAGTGTTATTAGCTGCGTTATTGCCTCCACCATTTGATGGTACATATGGACGTTGTTTGAATGCGTCATCTCTTGGAATTGCTAATACTTGGCCTTCTTTTGTAACGATTGTTACATTTCCAGCTTTATCAATATTAACAGCTACTTCTTTCTTACCATCTTTTTCGACTGTTGCATTACCATCTTTGTCGATTGTAATTTTCACTTTAGAATCTTTAGATGTGTAAACTGTGTTTCCATCTTTATCTGTTGATTTAATGTAAGCATCAAGATCGAATTCTTCTACATTTGTGATAGCACCTAGAACTTTGAATTGGAATTTCGCTTTTTCTTCTGGAGTAATATTAGCAAGGTCTGCTACCTCTACTTTACTCAAGTCGAAATCAAGATTATTACCACCGTTTTTAGCTTTCGCTTCTTCTGCATTCTTCACTAGTTGTTCTTTAGAAATTGTTGCTGTAGAACCGTCTGGCATTGTTACTGTTGCGTTTCCTTTATCGTCTACTACTACAGTTGCGCCTGGGTTTACTGCTTCAATTGATTTCTTAACAGCATCTTTTTCGTCTTTTGTTAAGTTTTCTTTATTTCCAACTAATGTACGGATAGCTGGTGTTTTCACTTTAGCAGTCTTAGCTTCGTCAGCAAATTTTTCTGCTGGGATTACTAAGTCTGTAGCTGGGATGTTAAGAACTGTTCCGTCACCTTTGGTTACTATTGCGTTTCCTTTATCGTCTACTACTACAGTTGAACCTGGGTTGACTGCTGCTACAGCTTTCTTAACAGCTGCTTTTTCTTCATCTGTAAGTTTAGTTGGATCTGCTACTACAGTCTTAGCTGCTGGTGTGTTTGCATCGTTACCACCATTTGGTTTCGTAGCATCATCTTCAACTTTAACTAAGTCTGTTGATGGGATAACTGAAACATTGCCATCTTTCACTACAGTTGCATTTCCTTGGTCATCTACTACAACTTCAGCACCTGGATTTGCTGCTTTAACTTTGTCTTCGATTGCTTTCTTCTCTTCTGGAGTTAGAGAATTTGGATTTGCTACTTTTGTCTTAGAAGCTGGTGTAACTGCGTTGTCTTTAGCTTTTCCATCATTCACATCTTTTTCAGATTTTGTTAAATCTGATGCTGGGATAACTGCTGTATTTCCGTTTGGAAGAGTTACTGTCGCATTTCCTTGGTCGTCTACGACTACAGTTGAACCTGGATTTACGGCTGCTACTTTAGCTGCAATTGCATCTTTCTCATCTTGTGTTAATGAGTCTGGATTTGCAACTTTTGTCTTAGAAGCTGGTTTAACGATGTCGTTTCCTGCTTTTGGTGCCTTTTCTGCATCTGCATTCTTCGTTAAGTCTGCCGCTGGAATGACCGCTGTCTTACCATTTACTGTTACTGTTGCGTTGCCTTGGTCGTCCACTACAACTTCAGCACCTGGGTTGACGGCTGCTACTTTAGCTGCAATTGCATCTTTCTCATCTTGTGTTAATGAGTCTGGATTTGCTACTACAGTCTTATCTGCTGGTTTAACGATGTCGTTTCCTGCGTTTGGTTTAGCTGCGTCTGATGCTGTCTTAGTTAAGTCTGATGCTGGAATGACAACTGGTTTTCCATCTTTAGGTGTAACTGTTGCATTTCCTTTGTCGTCTACTACTACAGTCGCATCTGGATTTACTGCTTTAACTTTAGCTGCAATTGCATCTTTCTCATCTTGTGTTAATGAGTCTGGATTTGCTACTACAGTCTTATCTGCTGGTTTAACTACGTCGTTTCCTGCGTTTGGCTCTTTGGCTGAATCTGCTGTCTTAGTTAATGCCGCAGCTGGAATGACTGCTGTCTTACCATCTTTAGTTACTGTTGCGTTTCCTTTGTTGTCCACTACAACTTCAGCACCTGGATTTACTGCTTTAACTTTTTCTTCGATTGCTTTTTTCTCTTCTGGAGTTAGAGCATTCGGATTTGCTACTACAGTCTTATCTGCTGGAGTGTTTACATCGTTTCCTGCATTTGGCTTAGCTGCTTCTTCTGCTGTTTTCACCAAATCTTTCGCTGGGATAACCACTGTCTTACCATCTTTAGTTGTTACAGTTGCATTTCCTTGGTCATCAACAACTACAGTTTTAGCTTCTGGATTCACTTCTGCAACTTTAGCTGCGATTGCATCTTGCTCATCTTTTGTTAATGATTCTGGATTTTCTACAACTGTCTTGTCAGCTGGTTTAACTACATCGTTTCCTGCATTTGGTTCTTTAGCTGAATCTGCTGTCTTAGTTAATGCCGCCGCTGGAATGACCGCTGTCTTACCATTTACTGTTACTGTTGCGTTTCCTTTGTCATCTACTGCTACAGTTGCACCAGGGTTAACTGCTGCTACTTTAGCCGCAATTGCTTTCTTCTCATCATCAGTTAATGAGTTTGGATCTGCTACTACAGTCTTATCAGCTGGTGTGTTGATATTGTTTCCTGCATTTGGTTTCGCTGCTTCTTCTGCAGTTTTCACTAAATCAGCCGCTGGAATTGTTGCAATATCACCATCTTTAGTTGTTACCGTTGCATTTCCTTTGTCGTCAAATGCCACCTTAGCTTCTGGATTTACCGCTTTGATCGCTTCTGTAATCTTAGCTTTATCCTCGTCTGATAAATGATCTGGATCACTTACAACTACTTTATCAGCTGGTGTGTTAACTTTGTTTCCTGCATTTGGTTGTTTAGCTTCTTCTTGACTTGTTACTAAATCTGCCGCTGGAATTGTTGCTGTTTCCGTATTACCATCTTTATCTTCTATAGTTACCGTTGCATTTCCTTTATCATCTACGAAGATCGCTTTTGCATCTGGATTTACTGCTTTAATCTTAGCCTCAATCGCTTTTTTCTCTTCTTGAGATAATGGTTTAGTTGGATCTTCTACTACTACTTTATCAGCTGGTTTGTTAATGTTGTTTCCAGCTTTTGCATTTTTAGCTTCTTCTGGAGTTTTCACTAAATCTTTTGCTGGAATTACAAAGCTTCTACCATCTTCTGTAGTTATCGTTGCATTTCCATTGTCATCAACAACAACCGTTGAACCTGGGTTCACTTCCTCAACAGCTTTCTTAATAGCGTCTTTATCCACATTAGCTGGATCTGTTACTAACACTTTGTCAACAGGTTTCTTAATTAAATCTTGTTTCTCAGGTTTTAATAGATCTGCTTTTGGTTTCGCTAAGGCTTCTACAGGAATTGTTGCGATGTCTCCATTTGCATTCTTAACAGTCGCATTTCCTTTTGCATCAAATACTACTGTTGCTCCTGGGTTAACTTCTAAGATGTTTTTCTCAATTTCTTGAATATCTTCCGCTGTCAATTTATCTCTGTCTTTGACTAAGACTCTGTCTGCTGGTGAATTGATTTTATTTCCTGCATTCACTTTAGCTTTATCAGCATCAGTCTTCGTTAAATCTTTCACTGGAATTGTTGCAGTTTTACCTTCTGATGTTGTTACTGTCGCATTTCCATTTTCATCTACGAATACTGTTGAACCTGGATTTACTCGTTGAACCTTAGCAGCGATTTTAGCTTTAACATCATCCGTGATTTGTCCATCTTTAACAAATACGCCGTCTGCTGGTTTGTTAATAACGTTACCTGCTTTTGGATCGCTTAATACTTCATCATCAGTTTTCACTAAATCATCCGCTGGAATTACTGCTGTTTTTCCGTCTGGTGTTGTTACTGTTGCGTTTCCTTTTGCATCAACTACTACAGTTGCATCTGGGTTAACTTCTTGAACCTTAGCTTTAATAGCGGCTAAATCTGCTTTAGTTAATGCATCTTTATCAGCAACTACTGTTTGATCGATAGGTTTCTTAACCGCATCTTGTTTCGCTGCATTTTCCAAGTCTTCTTTAGCATTTGATTTCACTAAATCACTTACAGGGATTGTCGCTGTAGCTGTAGTACCGTCTTGATTTGGTACTGTTACTGTTGCATTTCCTGCTTCGTCAAATACAACTTTAGTTCCTTCAGGGTTTACCTCTTGAATCGCTACAGTAGTCTTAGCTTTTTCAGCATCAGTTAATTTAGCTGGATCTGCTACTACTGTTCTTTCCGCTGGAGTGTTTACTTTGTTTCCTGCTGATGGAGTATCTTTAGCTGCTGGATCTTTCAGTAAATCTTCAACAGGGATTGTTGCTGTGTTTCCTTCTGGAGTTGTTACTGTTGCGTTTCCTTTTTCGTCAACGAATACAGTCGCTCCTGGGTTTACTGCTTCAACCGCTTTTTTGATTTTAGCTGCAACTTCATCTTTCTTAGGTCCAACTAAATCTGCCGCCGCTGCCGCTACTTTATCCGCTGGCTTGTTGATGTTATTTCCTGCTTTTGCACCATCAACTTCTTGTGGAGATTTCACTAAGTCTTCTTTGGCAATTACTACAGTTTTACCGTCTGGAGTTGTTACTGTTGCATTTCCTTCGTTATCAACTACGATAGTTGTCTTCGGATCTCTATTTACTTTAGCGATTTCTGCTTTGATTGCGTCTTTTTCATCTTGAGTTAATTTACCTGCTTTCTTAACAAGTGTTTTGTCCGCTGGTTTGTTAACTTCATCTTGTTTGTCTGGGTTCCTTAAGTCAGCTGCATCTTTTGCTAAATCAGCTGCTGGAATTGTTGCCACAGCTCCATCTTTCGTTGTTACTGTTGCGTTTCCTTTTTCGTCAAATGCAACTGTTGCACCTGGGTTAACTTTCAGGATTTCTGCTCTAATCTTATCTTCATCAGCCTTGATATTAGCAGGATCTGTTACAACCACTTTCGTTGCTGGTGTGTTTACTTTGTTTCCTGCATTTGGTTGAGTTGTATCTTTGATAAGATCTTCAACAGGAATTGTTGCTGTTTTACCATATGGAGTTGTTACAGTCGCATTTCCTTGGTCGTCTACGAATACTTTTGAACCTTCTGGGTTCACTGCTTCTACAGCCGCTTTGATTTTAGCTTTAACGTCTGCTTTCTTCGCATCATCAGCTAAATCAGCTTTTGTTGCTGCTACTTTATCGGCTGGTTTGTTGACGTTGTTTCCTGCTTTTTCATCTTTAGCTTCTTCTGGAGATTTCACTAAGTCAGTTACTGGAATTGTTGCTGTTTGTCCGTCTGGTGTAACTACAGTTGCGTTTCCTTTGTCGTCTACTACTACTGTTGCATCTGGGTTTACTGCTTGAACTTTAGCTTTGATTGCTGCGATATTTTCAGGAGTTAAGGCATCTTTATTAGCAACTACTTTGTCTGCTGGTTTGTTGATGTTGTTACCAGCTTTGGCAGTTTCTTTGTCAGCTTCTTTCTTCACTAAGTCAGCTTTTGGAATAACGACAGTTTTACCTTCTGGTGTTGTTACTGTTGCGTTTCCTTTATCGTCAACTACTACAGTAGAATCTGGATTTACTGCTTCAACTGCTGCTTTAATAGCGTCTTTAGCTTCTTGTGGTAAATCTTTATCAGCTGCTTCTAATTCTGGAACAACTACTACTTTGTCTGCTGGTTTGTTTACAGCATCTTGTTTCGCTGGATCAGCTAAGTCAGCTTTAGGTTTTACTAAATCGCTTGCTGGAATTGTTGCTACAGCTCCGTCTTTCGTTGTTACTGTTGCATTTCCTTTTTCATCTACAACAACTGTTGCATCTGGATTTACTGCTTGAATTTTAGCTTTAATAGCGTCTGTAACTTCTTGTGGTAATGGTGCATCTGTACTGTCTACCACTACTCTATCAGCTGGAGTGTTTACTTGGTTTCCACCAGTTACATTCTCTTTATCAGCATCTGATTTGACTAAATCTGCCACTGGAATTGTCGCAGTTTTACCATCTTTAGTTGTTACAGTCGCATTTCCGTTGTCATCCACTACTACTGTAGCATCTGGGTTCACTGCTTCAACTGCTGCTTTAATTCTAGCAAGTTCAGGGTCTGTTAATTGCTTACTGTTATCAACACGTACTCTGTCAGCTGGGTTGTTGATGTTGTTACCAGCTTTGGCAGTTGATGTTTCATTAGGTTTTTTAATTAAATCATCTGCGTCAATAACTGCTGTTTTACCTTCTGGTGTTGTTACAACTGCATTTCCTTGGTCGTCAACTACTACAACTGCACCTGGGTTTACTGCTTCTACTTTCGCTTTAATTTCAGCTTTTACTTTATCAAGTTTTTCTTTATTTGCCTCACCTTGCAATGCTGCAATATCTTCTACAACTGTTTGGGCATTCGGTTTGTTGATGTCATCGCCACCGTTTGCTTTCTTAGCGTCTTCTTCTGTCTTGAATAAGTCACCTGCTGGAATTGTCGCAATTGTTCCGTCTTTAAGAACTACTGTTGCATTTCCTTCACCGTCATATTTAACAGCTTTAACTTTTTCGTCGCCACCATTTAATTTTTTCAGTTTTTCAGTTACTTCAGCTTGTGCTGCCGGGTCTGTCGCTAGTCCAACTTTTTTATCTGCTGGCTTACGAACACCTGCATTACCTGAATCAGGATTTGCTGCATCAGCTAAAGTACGCACCAATTCTTTGGCTGTAAATCCTGCTGTATTTCCTTCTGGTGTTGAAACCGTTACTGTACCATTGTCATCAATTGTCACAACAGCATTAGGATTTACTTCACGAACAGCTTTTTTGATGTTTTCTTTATCTGCATCTGTCAAACTTTCAGGATTTCCAACAATCACTTTATCCGTTGGACGGTTGATGTTGTTGCCACCACCTGCAGTATCTAAAGCATTTACATCTTTTGTTAGGTCTGTTTGTTTTAATGTTTCAGGTGCTTGCTTCCCTGGTAAGGTTACTTCAGCACTTCCATCATCCTTAACAACTACCGTCGTTCCAGGAGGGTTTACTGCTTTAATAGCATCTTCTAGTTTTTTCCGTTCATCCTCATTTAAGGCTGTTGGATTTTCAGCAATTACCTTGTTCGCTGGTAAACGAGCAGAGTTGATGGCTTTAATCGCTGCTTCTGCTGATTTCTTAGCGTTATCAACATCGGCATTTTTCTTAGCACCATCGATTGCCTCTTCCGAAGCTTTCTTAACAGCATCTACCTCAGCTTGAAGTTTTGCTCTAGCTTCTTCAGTCAAGGCTGCGTCTTGAGCAATTTCTTGCTTTTTAGCAGCGGCTGTAGTTTCTACCGCTGTTTTAGCTGCTGGTTTTTTAGCAGCAGGTTTAGTAACACCCTCTACCTGTGTTTTTCCAGTATCGCCTGCTGTATCGATTTTACCTTGCTCTTGTGTAGCTGCTTCAGGCGTTTCTGCATTATCATTTTTATCCTTAATTTCAGCTTTCTTAGCATCAGCAAGTTTTTTAGCTTCTGCCTTCGCTTCTGCCTTTTCTTCCTCTGTTAGGTCAGTGCGGGCATCCATTTCTGCTTCTTTAGCTTTTAAAGCTTCATCGATTTTGTCTAATGCTGCTTGTTTACCGATTGGGTTGATTTTAGCAACTTCTTTGGTTCCTTCAGCTTGTTTTTCATTTACAGTAGTTTGAGCTGCTGTTGCCGCAGCTGCTGTTTCTGCTGTTGCTGGTTGTTTTTCGATTTCAGCAAGGGCGGCGGCTGCCTTGTCTTCAGCATCTTTTTTAGCTTTTTCCTTCTCGGCTTGTGTTAAGCTATCATTGTTCGCAATAGCATCCTTCTTAGCTTCCAAAGTCTTAGCGATTTCTTCTTTAGCTTTTTCTTTACCGATTGGATTTACTTTCGCTACAGCACCAGTACCTTCATCTTTACCTGCAGTTATATCTGCTGCATTTGTTGCATCAGCGATTTTTTCTAATGCTGCGTCTTTATCTTTATTAACTTCAGCAATAGCTTTTTCTTTTTCAGCTGGTGTTAACTTATCGTTACCATTGATAGCTGCGATTTGTTCTGTCGCTTTGTTAGTAACCGCATCAATAGCTGGTTGTTTATCTAATTTCACAACTTTCTCTACAGGAATTGTATCTTTAGAATCATCTTGATAAGTTACTACTAAGTTCGTACCCTCTTGAACAAGATCTTTTACAACCTTCTTAGCATTTTCAGCTTCTACTGCTTTTCCTTTTTTATCTTCTAAGTTCTTATCTTCATTTTTCTTAGAGTATTCTAATGGAAGATTTTCTTTAATATTAGCTAACTCATCTGCTGGAATATTATCAATGTTTGATACCACCGGTTTCTCAGCATCAGCCAACTCTCTAATGTCATATTTTTTCGTTTGAGATTTTAATACAATACTGAATGAACCTGGGTCAGTTTCATATGAAGAACCTTTAGCAACATTACGAATTTCTTTTCCATCTGTGTCAGTTGCAGTTGCATAACGAGTTACTAGACGATATTCATCATTATCACCTTTAGGGAATTTAGCCGCGTCAAGTTTAGGTGTCTCTTTCGTTACCTTACCACCAATTTTCACAATTGCAGGATTTTCAGCTGTCGCTACTGTTTCTGCAGTAATTGGCGTTAAAGTCATATCATATTCGTTATCTAAAACTGCAGGATTCGCAGTTGCACTTAAATCATTGTTTCCACCTTTTTTAACTGTTGCAGATTTAATCTTACCTAAATCATCTGTATATTTAATATCGATATTGATATCTTCATTAGCATAAATATAGACATCTTTTTTACCATTTGCAGTTGTAGAGTAAGGGATTGTTACTTCTGGAGCATTGTTCGTACGTGCAAAATCAGTCAATGGTCTAGTGTCTGTTGAACCATCTTTATAGGTTACAACTACATTGTTATCAACTTTTTTAATGCTTGCAATACGGTCTGCTTGATTTTCTACAGCTTGACCTTTTTTATCAGCCAGACGAGCATCGATGTTATTTTTAGAGTATTCAATCTTAATCTTATCTTTGATTTTATTAAATTCTGCTTCACTCACATCTGACGCGTCATCCACTGCTACTTTATCAGCTTCTGCTGGTGTTTGAATGTCATACTTTTGAGTTTGTGGTTTCAATACAACTTCAAATGCTCCTGGGTCTGTTTGGAACGAATTACCTCGAGCAGTATTTTTAATTATTGCATTATCTAAGTCAGCCGCTGTTGCATATCGCTTACCTAACACTAAACCTTTAGTTCTGGCTGTTTCTAATTGTTTATTTGTTAGCTTACCTCCAGGCATTCCTGAATAACTAATAATTGCCGGTGAATCTTCTGTTGCTGTTGTTTCAGCATCAATAAAGTTCGCAGTGTATCCCCACTCAACATCTACTTTATTTTCTTCACCTTCTACTTTATTAAATGCATTATTCCCGCCTTGAACTACTGCAGCACTCTTGATCTTACCTGAGTCATCTTTGAATTTAATATCAAATGAATTTTCTTCTCCTCCATAAACATAAACCTGCTTTGTTGCAGCATCAGAGAATGGAATTTCGACTGTTGGTGCGTTATTGGTACGTGCCACATCAGAAATTGAAGCTGTGTCTGTTGAATCATCGTTATAGGTTACAGTGATAGTTTGTCCATTTACGTCAATACTTTTCACTACAGAAGCTTGATTATCTAAATCTTGACCTTTTTTAGATTCAAATCTAGCATCTTGGCTTGTTTTAGAATATCCAATTTTGATTTGGTCTTTAATTTTCTGAATATCAGTTTCCGTTAAGTTGTTAATATCTGAAACAGCAATTTTATTCGCATTGTTTTCTGGTTGTTGGATGTTGTATTTATATGTTTGAGGTTTAACGACAACATAAAGAGCGCCTGGTTTGTCATCTCTTTCATCTATCGCTCTTAAACCATTCCCTGCTTTATCTGTCGCCTTAACATAACGCCAACCTAGATTTAATCCTGTAGTTCTAGCATCTTCTAATTGTTTTTGATTTAATGTACCACCAGGAAGACCTGTATAATGAATAACAGCTGGATTAGACTCACTCGCTGGAGTTTCTGTTGAAAAGACATTTGCTTTATAACCAAATTCCACGTCAAGTATATCTGTTTCACCTGAAACAGCAGTAAATGGCTGATTACCTCCTCGTACAATAGTGGCATTTGCAACAACTCCAGAATTATCTTTGATTTTTATATCAAACCCTTCTGATTCTCCACCATATACATATACATTCCTACCCTCGGAATATGGTATTTCTGCCACTGGACCTTCCGTATCAGTCGCTTCTGTTCTAAACGGATTATCTTTACTAATCTCTTTCTCATTACGTGGGTCGTTTGAACCTGTGTTTTCGATTGCGTTAGATTCTGATTTTTTCTCAGTGTTTTCGGCTTTTTTACCTACAGTTGGTTGTCCGTTAGTAGTGTCTACTTTCGGAGCGTCTTTTGAATCTTTTGGTTTGTTTTTTAACCCTGAACTAACAAACGTCACTAGTTTCTGATAAGCCTTTGTCAATTCATCTTGACTAGTTGCAGAAGCGAGTGTAGACTCAGCAGAAGCCAATTCACCATTCAAAAGAGCAAGGCTCTCCTCTGTTTTATTAGCATACTTACCTGCAGAAAGTTTTGATTTAACTTCTGAAATGTAGTTTTCAAGTTGCTTTTTGTCCAAAGCTGGAGTTGTTACTTCTGCTGCAGCTGGTTTTGTTGGTTCTTCTACAACTGGTTGTGCTGCTGGAACGCTTTCTGCTGGAGTTGATGGGGCATCAAGGGCTGGCGCTAGAGCTTCTACATCTGGTGTATCTTGTTTACTTAGCTCATTAGCTGATACAGCTCCATTTCCCAAGAACATGAACAGGGCAGCAACTGCTACGCTGGCTGCTCCAAAACTATATTTACGGATTGAGTAACGTGTGACCTTTTCACGGTGCAAGCGTTCAACACGACTCATAGGCGATTTCTTCTCCACTTATTGTGTTCTCCTTAAAAATATTTTTTTATCTCCATATCTACATGCAAAGATTCCTCGCCATGGACGAGGTTTTGCATATGATACTTTACTTCTTCATTGTACATGATAAGTGATATATATGCAAACTAAATGCTCATCAAATTTACTAAAAAAAAAAAACATTTTCAGACAATTTTCACAATTTGTTCGTTTTTATAACCAAAATTATGAATTTTTTAACTTTAAAATCAGGAAAATATTTTGGTTTTCTGCATGTTATTATATTGTGTTAAAACCTGAAATTCGGAAATGAATTTGGATAAAATCTTTTTATTTTGAAAAGCAGATAACTTTGATACCTAAAAGGAACTATTCTACTATTTTTAAACAAAACATTCGTAAAATAAATATACAAAAATTTTTAGGTTTTTAGCTTTTTTTCTTCCAAAAAAGAGAACCTATCAGTTAAATGCCCAGATTCTCTAATAGCTTTCTAGCAGAGCCCAACAGAACCAGACCCTATCTCTCATATGCACTATTCTCTTAAAATTCAAAGGCAAAATACGCCAGAGTCGCCTCACCGTAGAAATATGACTGACTTCCACATCCTAATTACGACCTAAAAGTGTTAGCATTCTCTGGCTGGTCTGCCTGTTGCAACTAACAACTAAAGCTAAAATAAAACATGCTACCTCATTTTGGCAACATGTCATCTGTTCCTATTTACAGCAATGCCTCAAACTCAGCGACGGTTATCCCCAATTGCTGACTGGCTACCTCAGAAGTCAGAAGACCTTGACGGACTAAATTTAGTAGCATGGACAAACTTCCCTCAACTTTCCCGCGCTCTAAACCTTGTTCAATACCTTCTGCTCGACCACGTTCAAGACCACGTTCCAACCCCAGTTCAATACCTTCCGCCCTAGCTGTTTCCAAGGCATAGTCATGCGCTAGTAAAGCTTGTTCTTCTCGCATACGTAGTTGACTAAACATTTTTCTGTCCTCCTCGGACCAGCTCTTGTAGTCCAGCAGTTGGTCTGCCTGGCTGATGGCTCGCTCGGGTTCCTGAGTAAAGGGTTTATTCCCGAAAAACTCCAACCAGGGCTTGCGAACCTCATCTTTGCTGGTTTCTCTGTATTTTTTTAATTCCAAGAATGCCATCTTGACTAGATGGTTTTCCTGTCCGTTATTTGTGATAGTTAAGACCTCACCTGTCGTATCCTCTCGCATACTAAAGCTATGAAAAGCTAAGTCATCTGAAAAGTAATTGCTGTCCACGATTGCGATAGCGTATACTGGTGCGATGTGTTTATAGCTCTGGTGAGTATCACCTTCGCGTTGGCGAATTTTTTCAAGGTTTTGATTGACCTGACTGCACAGGTAAGCCCATAAACGATTAATGAAAAAATTCTGATGATGTACTTGTATTTCAATAATTACTTGCGTTCCATTATCCAACTCCGCCAAGACATCTATACTAGTGTAAAAATCCTGAGCTGAGTAAGGTAGGGAAGGCAAGACATGAATATTACTTCCCTCCAAAATGGTCACATTTTTTGCTGGTAAATCCAGCATATCGCGAATAAATTGACAAGTGATTTCTGGGTTACTAAAAATCTTCTTAGCAACCAAGTCGTTGGTTGGGCTAATGCCCGGATGTCTTAGAATCATCCTTTTCCTCCTTTTATTATACCACAGTTTTAAATCTAGGTTTGCTAGATTTACTGCTACTATCTATTTATTCGGAAAAGAAATGAATTATAAAGATATTTTATCTCGTTTCAACTAAAATATGAGCTTGATCCATCAGTTGTCCATCAACAGTCAGATTTAGATAAAAATCTAAAGTCTTATCAGCAGCAAAATACAGGGTTGGTATGCTCAAGTCTTTTTTGCTTTCCCCTGCTTGGAATTGAAGGACTTGAATCTCATCCTGATAGGCGACACCATGGACACCTGTCCCCGGTTGAATCGAAATCTTAGCCTCCAAAGGAGTGTCACTTTCGCTACGTTCAACCCTAAAATGAAGAGTCTCTCCCTTTGCTACAGCTAGACTTTTTTCTACAAATGCTAGTCCCTGAACAACTTCTTTTTGTGATAAGCTAGGAGTTTTATAGAGGGAAATCTTGGTCAATACAGGCATAGATTGTGCCTCGGTAATTATCACGCGCACCTTCTGTGCCTCTACTAGCGGACCTCGCAAGAGACGCTTATGACCAACGGTAAAGCCCATGCCAAATTCTTGCCAGACACCATCCACCTCTACTTGCACATGAAAAGCAGCGATTCGTTGCCCCAGCTTCAAATCTTCTCTTAACTCAAGCACATCGAAAGTTTTAGGCGCCCCTAAGTCTAGTTCTAGCTGGATGGGCAAGTCTGCAGCGCTTGCCCAAGAGCTAGTTTCAAGGCCGTCTGTCAAATGGCGACAAGCAAAGTCTGCGGAAAGAGCAGGACCAGATACCTCAGCTCCCAGAGCCAAATCTTCTTTATAGAGCTCATTGCGATAGGCCGCAAATTCATAGAGGCGTTCAATATCCTTTGCATCAAATAGCCCAGCTTGATTCGGCGGAATATTAAGCAAGAGTGGAGTTCCCCGACCCACCGAGTGAAAGTAGATTTCGATCAACTCCTCAAGTGACTTAGGATCCTGCTCTTCATGGTAAAACCAACCCGGCCGGATGGAAACATCTGCCTCACCGATTGAAAAAATAGTGCCTGAAGAATCTCCATGCTGAAGATAATCCAGCTCTGCTTCTGTTCCTAGTTTGTCAGGATTCACCTTTTGCCACAGTGGATCACCTGCATACCCTCGTTCATTGCCAATCCAGCGGATACTAGTGCCTTCTGTTGAAAAAATTAAGCAATCTCCCTGCAGTTCACGAATGGTTTCAAACCATTTTTCAAATTCATAATTGACCTTTTGAGCGCCCTCTCCTCTGGCACCATCCATCCAGACCTCAGCAAATTTCCCTCCATTTCCATAGACAGGATTTGATAAAATCTCCTTCAGCTGTGCCAGATAATAGGCATTATAGTCCGCTTCTCGGTCCACATGATAGAGGGGACTATGGGCATCCCAGGGTGATAGGTAGACCCCCATATCCATATCAAACTCTGTGGCAGCTTGGGATACTTCAAGGAGCAAGTCCCCCTCTCCATTCCTCCAAGGACTGGCCTTGACCGAATAATCTGTGTGAGCTGTCGGATAGAGGACAAAGCCGTCGTGGTGCTTGACCACCAAAATCAACTTTTTAAAGCCCATTTCCTTGAGCACACGAACCCACTCACGCGCATCTAACCTTGTCGGGTTAAAGCGTTCAGGATTCTCCTGACCTGTCCCCCATTCCTGGTCATAAAAGGTATTGGGTCCAAAATGGATAAAGGCTGCTAGTTCATCCTCTAAATAAGCTAGCTGGGCCTGACTAGGCAAGGGGCCATGCGGTTTTATTTCTCTTACCATATTACTTCCTATCTACATTTTTCTTTACTTTTTTGGCATGTACTTGCAATTCTGTTAACGCTAGGGGACTGGTCAAGCCTTCAAATCGAAGACGAAGGGCATAGGATTCCACCTTGTCAAATTCAAAACGAAGCCCTTCAGCCTTGTCGCTTGAAACTTTTCGGATAGCTGATACAGGGTGCCAATTCTCCTCTTGTTTGAGCAGAGAATCCTTATCCAAATGGTTGGGGGTCCGAGGCAGGGCAGGCTCATTCCCTACATAATAATCAATAAAAGTAGGCTCCATCGCCACGTATTCTTGATTCTCAACATAATACAAGGTCACATTATCCACAAATCGCGGTTTTAAAATCCCTGCATCTCCAAAAAGAATGCCCACGCTAGCTTGCTCTGACTTGGCAATCCAAGTATTGGCTGTCGATTTCTTCCGAGCAATGACCTTGTCATTGAGGTAAGAGGCTGGGTGATTCGGCTCTGAGTGAGAAGCAAAGACCAGAGGCAGGTTAGACCCTGTCCACTGATTGGAAATAACTTCCCCATCTACACTGGCACCTGTCACATGAATGGTGACTGTTGCTGGCAACTCACAGCCCGCTACCTGCCCTGTGAGCATACATTTTCCTACCTGAGCATAGACTTGAGGATCGAGTTCATCCCAAGTCACCTTGGCCGTATCTCGTCTGCCATCTGATAAGACTAGCTTAACTCGATCTGGTAAGTGTGGAGCTTCCTTGATAAGTGTCCAAACCCTTTCAGGCTCAATAGCGCAAATCCCTTGGACACAAACCTGAGCAGAAGCCTTTAAATCCAGCCCTTCCAGCTGGCCAGATACCGTAAACTCATGAAATCTTGCCAAATCTTCTTCAGGAATCTCCTCCCAAACAACCTTGACTCGTTTTGCACCGCCTGACTCATAGTCTACCAAGACTGAAGATGGTAGCTGTGGATAAGTCCCCTTATCTGTATACAAGCGAAGTGGTCGCACAGAAACTGCCTGCTCTAGTGAGGTATTTTCTGCAACCTGCAAATGAGTTTGATAGGTTTTCCCTTGATAAAAGGCGCGAATAGCCAAGTCTCCTGCAGACAAGCAATGAAGCACTCCCTGCTTGATAATAGCGTGGGCACTACCACTCGTCTCCCAAATCACTTCACTATTCCCCACCTTGTTCACAGGGTTATCCACAGTTTGTGGATAAAGTCCAATGGCTAGGGAATCCCCTTCTTGCAATCCTGCCTGCTTGTCCACTCGAATCTCAAATAAGCTCTGATTTTTCACTGGCTGACAATCAAAAGCCTCCCCCACTAAGAGATCAAAACTTGCTGGCTCTAACCCTCTAGCACTGGCTTTTACTCTCACTTGGCCTACCTGTTCCAAGCTCTGAACTAAGAGGACACCTCTGCCATGAAAGGCTTTCCGCTTAAAACGACCATTTTTCTGAGCCTGATAACGTTCACGACTGGCCTGCCTGCCATTATCCACACCCACAATGCGAGCAGGACCTTCAATTTCAAAATGAAGCTGATTGGAAGCAGTCGGCACCCAATTTCCAGCTTGGTCCAATACATCAAAATAAAGATAGAGGAGATCTTGCCCATCTGGCTCCAGTTGTGTTTTCTCGGCATGTAACCCGATTTTTGCTGGCTTACCTGTAGTCACCACCCTATCTTCTGCCACAAGCTGACCTTGACAGTCATAGGCCACAGCACGCAATTCTCCCGGTTGATAAGCCAAAGGCCATTCAAGATAGAGTTGATCAGAACCTTGTCCCTCTTGGTATGTTCTACCGTCTGAAGTCCATTTTTCCTGAAAGGTTTTCCTGCCTTGAGATTTTCCATTGAGAAATAGCTCTACTGAACCAGCATTTGAATACACTCGAACAGGGATATCCCCATACTTATCCACAACTTGTTGATAACTCTTGTGGATTTCCCAATTCCAGTGGGGCAGGATATGAACCATGGGATGCTGATTTACGTCCACCCACTGACTTTGATAGAGATAATAATCATTTTTAGGAATCCCTGCTGTGTCCACAAGCCCAAAATAGGAACTCTTTACAGGCGTGTCATTTTGATTGTGCCAAGGAGTCGGCTCACCGATATAGTCCACTCCTGTCCAGATAAACTGACCCGCATAGTCTAGCCGATTTCTATCTGCTATCCAAGAAGCCGTCGCTGTCTTCCCCCAAGGAACTCGATCATTGCCATAGTCCGACTGTTCAAAATTCCGCACGCGACGATTATCCCCAACCCATTCCTTAGCTGGGCGAAAATAGCTGTCACGCGTCCTTGTAGCTGATGAAGTTTCAGACCCGTAAAGTCGCCACTTGGGATGTCTTTTACGAATCACGTCAATATTATCTTCCGAGTAATTTAAGCCCACCACATCCAGCAAATTGGCTATCTTTTCATGACCTCCAGAACCATCGCCAAAGCGGAATTGATCCATTCCCATGGTCACAAAACGGCTATCATCCACTTCCTTGACCCTTTCTAGCAAGCGTTTGATCGTCTTCAATGAATAAGCATCTCCATTTGCTTCACTAACTTCATTTCCTAAGGACCACATAAAAATCGCTGGATTGTTCTTGCCACGCTCAATCATGGTGCGCAAATCGTAATCTGACCAGAAATCGCCTGCCTTCGCTTCTGGATGAGTCGCTTCTTTCTCAAAAAAGCGACCATAGTCATATTCTTTCTTGCCTCCATACCAGGTATCAAAGGCTTCTTCTTGGATGAGTAAGCCCATTCTGGCAGCCACATCCAGCAAAATGCTACTGGCTGGATTATGTGTGATTCGAATAGCATTGACGCCCATTTCCTTCATCTGGCGCAAGCGTCTCTCGGCAGCTGACCTGTTTTCCACAGCTCCCAGCGCTCCGTAGTCATGGTGCAGACAAACCCCATGAATCTTCAACCAGCGACCATTTAGAAAGAATCCCTTATTCGCTTGCCAATCCATATAGCGGTAACCAAAGGTCTCCTCTTCTTCATCAACCAAAATGCCATTTTTATAAAGGCGAGTCTTCAACTGATAGAGATGAGGATGGTCAATATCCCAAAGCAAAGGTTGGAAAATTGATATGGCTTGTTGGAAAGAATATTTGTCCCCAGACTCAATCACTAGAGAGTCTGTCGCCTGCCAGTCTGACAGCTGTTGTCCATCATACCAGATACTCTGTTCTAAATATACCGACACAGACTGAGGCCCATCATTTGAAACTTTACTTTCAAGCTGAGTTTCCACCCATCCATCTCTTTGCTCCTTGAGCTTGGGACTTTCTATCTTAATCCCATATAAATCCAGATGCACCAAATCTCTAATCAATAATTTTACTTCTCGGTAAACACCACTGCCCGAATACCAACGACTGCTAGGTTGCTTATTTTCCACAAAAACCGCAAGCTGGTTGGCTGTCCCATCGTTTCTTAGATAAGAGGTGATATCATAAGAAAAGGGTGTATAGCCATTGGGATAATAGCCCAGCACTTGCCCGTTAATATAGACTTGGGCATTCATGTAAACCCCGTCAAACAACAAACGCACCGATACAAGACTGGCATCTTCTTCCAAGTAAAACTGCGTCCGGTACCAAGCCTGACCCCCGTTTAACTGACCACCCTCATTTTGCGCTGGCGAATACTGGTCAAAATCATTGTAAATACTCCAGTCATGTGGCACTTGAATGGTCTGCCAATTTTCCCTCTGAAAATCCGGTGCCAAGGCTTCTTCTTTCCCCACCTCTTGGCTAAAAAACCAGTGATTTCGTAAAACTTCTTCTCTTCTCATACAAGCATTCCTCTTTAAACGACTCGATTTACTTGACTATAGCACAAAACAAAAGCGCTTTCAAGACTTCCTCTATCACTCCCTAAATACTCAGAAAAGATTCTATAATTTGTGGAAAAGTCTGAAAATCACTCCATATTCAAGCAAACTAATAAAGTCAAACCTTACAAGAGCGCAAAAAAACACCTCTCTGAATGTTCATTCCAGAGAGATGTCCCTTTTGTCTTAACTATTGTAAATCGATTGTCTAAAGTCATCTGAATCTTTGAGATAAGCTTTATAAATCGCTTTTTTCAGTTTTTGAACGGGTGTTTCGATAAATTTAAACTTTTTAGCCGTTGTGTTTCCTGCTTTTATCTGGGCTAGTTCAGCTAAAACAGCTTTATTCATAAGCTCTTGTAATTTTTCTTTACTATCAATCACTTCTTCTTTTCCGTTGTAATTTATAGTAATTGGTTTTAACTTACCTAATTTCTCAACACGCTCAGTTATTTGCTCTTTTTTGAAAGCTGCGTAAGATTTTCCTAAAATGTTATCGAAAATATATTTATCAGATAGCGGTTTGCCTTCTTCTTCAGCTTGGTTTTTGTATTGATTTGACACATAAGGAACAAATCCTTCATAATAGCCCAAAGCTCCCATAAGTTCAAAAGCTTGTTTT
The DNA here is from genome assembly GCF_013277125.1 of Streptococcus sp. 4094. Taxonomy (NCBI): domain Bacteria; kingdom Bacillati; phylum Bacillota; class Bacilli; order Lactobacillales; family Streptococcaceae; genus Streptococcus; species Streptococcus sp. 4094. The sequence continues at coordinate 29,209 of NZ_VMMI01000011.1, forward strand.
CTAAAGGTGATATCCCCACTCATACCAGAGTCATTTTGACTAACACCATAAATGGTATCAAACATATCCACTAAATAATACCCATTAGCTTTTACATCACCTGTTGCATAAAATCCATTTATGATATAACGATTAACTAAAATATTATTGTCAATCAGACTATTGATATCCGATAGATCTCTCGCTTCATCTAGTGTAATTTCTGAGATTTTTTCACTGTTATGCGTAGCTTTAACCGCTTGGTTTGTATATGTTACGGGTGTTCTAGTCCCAGTTGAATTTATCGGAGTTATTTTCTTGAAGTATTTCGTCTTGTCTTCTGCTGAAAGTTGCTTTGTTGCTTCTGCCTCTAAATAATCTAAACTATATAACACATCAAAACTTCCATGCATATAAGATTTCAAATCTGCAGCTGTTTTGAATCTATCTGGTGTTTTGTTGTAGAAACCATTTTTATTAGTTTCATCATAAACAAAGTTTAAGTTGAAATATGTATCTGTCTCTGGTGTATAAGAGTTCTCGAAGATTCCTCGGGCATAAAACTCTGCCGCTGTACCATCTCGACGACCATGATTATTAAACAGTACTGTTCTGTCTAATAAATGCGTCATTTCGTGAGAGTAAGTCGCTGAACCTCTATCATCAAGAACTCTATCTATAAAGTAACGGACACCCACTCCATTGGCTTCTGCACCTACATTTTGCGATGGTGAATACAATCCTAGAGGTGTCATAAAGTCTTTAACCCCTTTATCCGCTGTTGATCCTGATTCTTTAGACCATGTTGTCGCTATTCCAGCAGACGTATTCGTCGTATATTTTTTCATCGTATCGACAATCACTCTATTTGTAATCAGTTTCGGACGATTTTCTTCTTTTGTAATTCGATATAGAGTATCGATATAATCAGCCTGTCTTGTCGCAGTTAATTCTATCAATTCTTTAACCTTATTAAGCTCTTCGGTATACTTAGCTTTATTGGTTTTCTCTAAAGAAGTATCCATATACGTTCCGATGTTTCCGTAGGTTACCGTCGCTATGTTAGTTATAGCATACACGCTTGGCTCTTTGATATTTACCAACCCTAATAATGTAGCTACATTTTGTTGTCTTCTACTTTCTATTTGACGATTTTCAGCTCCATATTTCTCAGGAGGGGTAGTTAATTTTGTATATAAGTCTACTTTTTCATCAGGTTTTTCTTTCGAAGCTTTTTCAACTACGATAGCTTTAGTCGCTTTCTTCAACCACGTATCGCCATCCATATTAGTGAATGTAGTTCTATTGTAATCTAGGAAATCTAATAGCGTTGGTTTATCTGTGATTTTTCCGAAGTATTTCTCAAATGTTTTTGGACTATTGGTTAATCTTAATTCATCATAACTCATAGACCCAAGGTGTGTTAACCAATCTAAAGCAGTAACCTCTTTCTTACCAAATGAGCTTGGATTATAAGCTAGAATATCACGGATATTGGTATCTCCAAAATCAATATTATAAAAACGATTGATATAGGATAACCCTAGTAATATTTTCTCTTTATTAGCTTCAATATCACCTTTTACTTTTTCTCTATTTTGTTGATTGTCACCTAAAATACTCAAGGTATGCGCCGCAACTTTTTTCAAACTAGCTTCTAAATCGGTTTTAGTCGCATCGAGTGTTTCTTTAATCGATAATTTTTCAAGATATTCTTTTCGTAGAATTTCTTTTACTTCTTCATCAGTTATCGCCGGATTAGTTTTTTTCAACTCACTGCGTTTTTTATAAAAATCACGCTCTATTTCTAAAGCAGGCGGAGTTAGTTGCGCTTTAAAGTTTTCATCTGTTAAGAAGTCTACAGACTTCATTTCTCTACTAGCTTCCATCACATCCACTGCATTTTCTAACTCGCTATTTTCTGGAAATAGATGTGGTTTGTCTTCTTTAGTACCAACCAAGATTACTTTTTGGCGCATAGCTTTAGTTACTTCAGTTTTCTCAGTTGGATTTGTTAATTCTCCTGTCTCCGGATTAACTTCATAAGTGTTAGTGACGGTTGTTTCCCCTTGCTCACCTTCATCTTCAACCTTTTCTTTTCCTTTCAGAAGTTCAGGAGCGTCTTTTTTCACCTCTGTAATTTCTATAGGTGATACTATCTTTTCCACATTACCAACTTTTACTATTTTGTCTTTAGCTGGAGTGTTCTCTGTTGTAGTTTCTTCTGAGATAGCTCCTGTTTCTTGATTTACTGTGTATTTTGTAGTTGATACTGAGCTACCATTCTCCCCTGGTGTCTCTTCTTGTTGCACATTGTAACTTAAATCTGACGATGCTTTATAAATTGTCTTAAAAGGAATTTCTTGTGATTGAACTGTTGGTTTTGTTCCTACTGCCGTTATTTTCGCTTGCATTGCTTTGGCTACTTTTGTTGAAACTTCTGGATCAGTTAATTCTCCTGTTTGTTCATTTACTTTGTAAACTTTTATTGTTGTCGTTTCTTCATCCTGACCTTGATTTCTGACTTCTTTGACACCTTTATCAAGTGACTCATCCGCGACAAACTGTTCACCTCTTTTGACTGTTGATCTTGTTTCTTCTACATTCCCAACCTTAACAACTCTATCTACTGGATGTTTTTCTATCTTTGTTGAAGTGTTTTCTACTATTTTCCCAGTACTTTCATCAAAACTGTAAGAAGTAGTTGTCACTTCCTTACCGTTTTCGCCTGCTACTTCTACTTGTTGCTCTTTGTAATTTAAAGCTGGTGAAGCTTTATATGTTGTTTTATAGTCCAGTACTTTTTCTTTCGTTACTGAACTTGGGACAGTTGGTTGCTCTTGGGGAGCTAAGGGTTCAGGCTGAACAGCTGATTCTGGTTCGTTTCCTTGACTTGGCTTGACCTCTGGAGATGGAGGTGTTTGTTCTGCTTGTTTTTGGGTTTCTTGTGGGGCAGACTCACCAACATCTTTTACCCCCTCAACTGGATTCTCCAGCTGGTTCTCCTCACCCTTTTGTTCCGCAGGAGATTGATCTTCTTCGCCTCCTGATTCCACGGCTGGGCTTGCTGGTTCAGAATCTTTGGTCTCAGCAGTTTCTTTAGATGGTTGCTTAGACTCAGTACCTTGTGGGGCATGAGTTTGATTTTCCTCACCCCCTGATTCCACGGCTGAGCTTGCTGGATCTGGTTGTTTCGGCTCGGCTTCAGGTTTGTCAGGTGTTTGTTTCTCTCCTGGTGTTGCTTCTGTACCCGGCGTTTCTTCTGCTCCTGGTCTTGGTTGTCCTATTCCATCAGCTGGTTTTTTCTCTGTTTCATTCTCTACTATTGGAGTTTTTTCAGGTTGAACTGGTCTACTTTCCTCAGATTTGGGTTCAACTTCTTCCTTAGTCCCAACTGCAATCACCTTGTTCACCGGTTCTTTTGTGATTATATTTTCTATAACTTTGCTAGATTTTTCCCCATTAACGATAGTGACTTCCGTATAGATGGTGCGTTCACCAACAACACCTTCTTGAACAACTTTAGTTTGCCCTTTAGCTAAGGTTGCATCTTCTTGTTCTATCGTTTGGAAAGCAACCTCCTCTGTAGTGACTAGCAATTCTGGTTTCTCTACTGTGGCATTTAACACACCTTCCTCAGGACTTGTTTTATAATCACTATTATCTTCTGCTTTCGGTTGTTCTACTTGGGGATTTCCTGCAACTTCTTCCTTAGTCCCTATGGGCACAATTTCATCAGGAGCTTGTTTGCTTACAGGAACTTCAACAATTTTCTCAACTGCGTAGGATGGTTGAGGAGATTGCACAAGGTCTTCAGTCGAGCTAAAATGCGATGCAGTCTGTGGTACAATCTTCTTAGATTGAGGTTCTGCACTTTCCTCCTTTTGAGATAATGCTGGCAACTCTACCTTATCAACAGAAAGTTCCTTGTTACCACTATCTCTTACCAAATAATATCCCGTAAATTCATATCCTTGGACTCTTTCAGGGCTTGGTAGAAACTGACCTTCTACTCTCTTAACAAGGACTGGTTGCAATTCTACCAGATTTTCTAAAGCAGAGATGGATGCTCCCCAACCACCAACAGCAAAGACGCTCACAAGGAAGTAAGACGCTCCCTTTTTTCTCCTGATTAAAGTGAAGGAAAGCAATAATAATCCTGCTCCCATGATAAACATCCCATCATTAGAAAATAGACCTGTTTCTGGTAATCTTGTAGCCAATTTTCGATAGATAAAGTAGTATTCTTTTCCCTCTTTTACCTCAATTTTATTTTCTTCAAACCATTGCAACTCAGATTTCAGCTTTTCAGATAAATCCTGCTCATCCAAATAATGACTTGAAATTAGTGCTGAACTCGTTTCTGCAGCCTGTACGGGTTGAGCCCCCATACCAGCAAAAAATAAACTCGTTCCTAGCAAGACTGAACAAGCTCCTATTGCATATTTCCTCAAAGAAAAACGCTGCTTTCTCTCAAATTGAAATTCTTTCATCCCATCTCCCATCATTCATTATTACTGTATATTTAGTATATCAGAAATAGTCTGTATTCACAAATCTTTCTAGTTATTCCCTTATCATTCCAAGTTAAGGGCAACAATATACAATAATTTTTAGTTAAATGTATATCAATGTTCTTTGCTTTTCTTAACAAATGCAATACAAAAAGAACCTGTTGCCAAGCTCTTTAGTCTATTATTTCTTCTCAGCACGGAGGGCTGACAAGATTTGTGTACGGATATCATCTACACCATTTGGAGTATTTGGTAAAAAGATGGTTTGATTTCCTTTTGCAGCAAAGGTGTTCAAGGTATCCAAATACTGGTTGGTCAAGAGGATTGACATGATTTGTTCTTCTGTCATACCAACATTGGCTTCCTTGAGTTCTGTGATAGACTCTGCCAATCCATCCACAATCGCCTTACGTTGTTGGGCAATTCCCACACCATGAAGGCGATCCTTTTCTGCTTCGGCTTCAGCTGCAGTGACGATTTTAATCTTGTCTGCTTCCGCCAATTCTTGTGCTGCGACCCGCTTGCGTTGCGCCGCATTGATTTCATTCATGGATTGCTTAACTTCTGCATCAGGTTCGACCTTGGTAATCAAGGTTTTCACAATAATATAGCCGTAAGTGGTCATTTCTTCTGCTACTTGGTGTTGAACTTCAAGGGCAATCTCATCTTTTTTCTCAAACAATTCATCCAAGGTTAATTTTGGAACAGAAGAGCGAAGGGCGTCTTCGATATAAGATTTAATCTGAGATTCTGGACGCATGAGTTTATAGTAGGCATCTGTCACGCTCTGCTCATTGACACGGTACTGAGTCGCCACATTCATCATAACGAACACATTGTCCTTGGTCTTAGTCTCAACCACAATATCGCTTTGCAACAAGCGCAACTGAATGCGTGCTGCAATCGAGTCAATCCCAAAAGGCAAGCGAATGTGAATACCGCTATTGGCAACCTTTTGGTATTTCCCAAAGCGTTCAATAATCGCCACCGACTGCTGACGAACCACATAAACCGTACTCAGTGTGACTATCACCAATAGGAGCACACAAACAATCAGAAAAATCATGAAAAATATTGCCATGATGGAACCTCCACAAGTATTTTTCTAGTATTATAGCACATTTAAAGAAGGCTGTACCGTTTTTACTGCGATTTTTCCTGAAATGTCAATAATTAGAGGTGAATTGTCACATTGTCGTCAAATCTCTTGCTAAAACAACTCTTTATAAAAAGCAATCGTTTCTTCTAAGGTTGGCATAAATGGATTTCCTGGTGCGCAGGCATCAATCAAGGCGTTCTTAGAAAGGTATTCAAAGTCGAAATCTTTTTCTTCAATACCAAGTTCAGTCAATTTCTTAGGAATACCTACTGTCTCAGAAAGCTTCTCAATCTCAGCAATTGCATAATCGGCACATTCTTGATCTGATTTACCTTCTACATGAAGGCCCAAGGCTTTAGCAACATTGCGAAAAGCTTCTGGTACACGTTTAGCATTTTCACGTTCTATAACTGGTAGTAGCATGGCACAGCACACGCCATGAGGCAAGTTATATACTGCGCCGAGTTGGTGAGCCATTGAGTGAACATACCCCAGACCTGCATTGTTAAAACTCATACCACCAAGGAAGATGGCATTGACCATACCTTCACGCGCTTCAATATCGTGTCCATTTGCTACAGCGCGAGGAAGGTATTCCTTGATAAGTTCAATAGCACCAATAGACAGTTTCTTGGTCACATCATAAGCACCAGGTGTTACCAAAGCTTCAACTGCGTGGGTCAGAGCATCCATACCTGTCGCTGCAGTCAAAGCTTGAGGTTTTGAAATCATCAATTCAGGGTCATTGATAGAGATAAGAGCAAGGCTATTCTTGTCAACCATTACCATCTTAACCTTGCGTTCTTCATCGGTAATCACATAGTTAATGGTAATTTCTGCTGATGTACCTGCAGTAGTATTGATAGCTACAACAGGAAGGCCTTTTTTAGCAGACTTATGAAGCCCTTCATAATCCTGTGGTTTTCCACCATTTGTAGCCATGATAGAGATACAACTAGCTGCATCCTGTGGAGACCCCCCACCAAGACTGATGATAAAATCACATCCATGTTCTTCCAAAGCAGCTACCCCATCTGTGACATTCTTACAAGTAGGGTTTGGCTCCACATCGCTAAAGATGACATATTCGATTCCTTCTGTATCCAGTGGTTTTAAAACCTTAGGTAAAATGTCACTTCCTTCGATGAACTTATCTGTCACCAAAAGTGCCTTTTTATAGCCAAGTTCCTTGATATAAGGACCCACTTCATTTACAACACCTTTACCAATAAGGTTGACTGCCGGAACATAAAATGTAGCCATATAATTTTCCTCCTGCGCCTTCGCGCTATCTATTTAACATCATTATATTACTTTTTGTATTCGTTTTCAATTATTTGTGAATTATTTAACAAATCTTTTTAAAAGGAGTGGATTTTGACTATTATTTATGAGATCCTTTTCCATCAGCAAACAAAACAAGTAGAACAGATTTTGAAATTATAATATACGAGGGCTTGCGAAAACCCTCTGTCTTCGCCCCTCAATTTAATAAAGGAAGTGTTACATATGCCAGAAACTTTACTTACAGTATTTCTAGCTTCGTTGCTTATCAACGTACTATATGAGCTTTTAAAGCCGTGGACAAAGAAACGAAACAAGTAATGGGTAATCCTTTAAGAGAGTAACAAAAAACATCATTACAGTGAACCGCACTCCAATAGTTCAAGCATTAAGCAATGTTGATGATCTGAATGTAGTGTGGTATAATATTTTTGTCATCGGTTACCGATTACGTTCCTATGGGTTCGTGAGAGGAGGTGAAACTAATGAGCCTTATCATAGAGCTCGCTCTTACTATTATAGCGGATGTTATAGCTGGAATTATCTTGTATTTCGTCTGCAGATGGCTAGATAGTAAGTAGTAGACCGAGTGACTAGCCTATCAACACCCGTTAAATCGCTAAGATACGTCAAAAAAGCCCTTAACTATGGCAGTAGTTAGGGGCTTTGGTGTTCTAATGAACCTTATCAATTAACTATATTCTAGCATATAAGTCCTAATATTTCAAGCATTAAGCAATGTTGATGATATAAATTTAATGTGATATACTATTTTTGTCATCGGTTACCGATTACGTTCCTTACGGTTCGTGAGAGGAGGTGAAACTAATGAACCTTGCCCCAGAGCTCGTTCTTACTATTGTAGCGGACGTCATAGCAGGAATTATCTTGTATTTCGTCTGCAAATGGCTAGATGGTAAGAAGTAGACCGAATGACTAGCCTGTAAACACCCGTTAAATCGCTAAGATACGTCAAAAAATCCCTTAACTACTGCAATAGTTAAGGGATTTGGTGTTCTAATGAACCTTGCCTATCGATTTTATTCTAACATACAGGTCCAGATATTTCAAGAGTTTTATTTATTATTTAAAATTCCTTAGTTCTGAAAGGTATTTGATTTTTCATCAATTCATTTAAAAATACTATACAAATTTCTTACATTTTCCATAAGTGTGATATAATGGACTCAATAAGATAACTTGTGAAGGATAAACGCTGGGTCCCAGAATGGGGTAGACTGAAAGGTTGAGCATTCCTATGTGCCTGGGGTTATCTTTTTATTTTGATTTTTTAAGGCTCTCTACAAAGTTTAGAGGGTCTTTTTCTATTCCTGTAGAATATACCAAAACACCCCTTAACTATGGCAGTAGTTAGGGGGTAGTATTCTAATGAACCTTATCCGATAAAATTATTCTAACATACAGATCCAGATATTTCAAGAGTTTTATTTATTTTTTAAAGTTCTGGAAAGGTCTATAATAAAATTAGCCATCTAGTATCAAAAAACCGACTAGCTCCTATGAACTAGTCGGTTTCTCATCAATGCGCCAACATTTCTTGGGCGATTTCTTGTCCAGATAGATTATCTGGGTAATAGGTTGGCCAGTTGTCCATTTCTTCAAATAGAGCTTCTTGGCTTGTGCCTCCAAAGAAGATATGGAAATGTTCTGCCTTAACTGGGGCAATATTGTGGTCACTAAACTGAACATATTTGAATTGTCCAGCATCCGCATCTGTCGCTTCAAAAAGGAAGCGCACGCCACGATTGCCTTTCTTGTAAGTCAAGATTTTTTTACCGACATACTTGTAAGTATATTTCTTACTTTGTCCACCTTGAACAAATTCCATAGTATTATCAGTAATGTTAATCTTAGTGACATCTGTCTGATAGCCTTTGGTATAGTAAGTCTTGTACTCAGCCTGGGTCATCTTACCAGTCAACTTAGCCTTGTAGTCAAAGACTTGGTCAAAAGTTCCATCTTCAAGGAAAGGATAAACTGATTGCCAGTTACCTGCATAGTCACTCAAGGTGCGGTCTTTGACGTCTGCATCCTCAAAGTAACCGTTTTGAACTGTCTTGGTATCCTCTGCCTTTTCAGGTTCGATAGCTGGACCTTCTTGGTCTGTTGTTTGTTTCAAAGCTTTGAGGTTTTTCTCCATGATAGAGATGTAATTTTCTCCCGCCTTGGTATCCTCTTCTGTCAGACTTTCTAAAGGATTGAGGACATCTGTTTTGACACCTGCCTCTTTTGAAAGTGTGTTAGCAAGGGCTTGTGAAGCATTCTCTTCAAAGTAGATATAGGCGATTTTATTTTTCTTGACGTACTCTGTCAATTCTGCCAGACGAGCAGCTGATGGTTCTGCATCTGGAGAGAGGCCTGAGATTGCGACTTGTTTGAGTCCATAGTCCAAAGCAAGATAGTTAAAGGCTGCGTGCTGAGTCACAAAGCTCTTTTGTTTAGCTTGAGACAAGCCTTCTGCGTAAGCCTTATCCAAGGCTTGTAATTTTTCGATATAGGCAGCCGCGTTCTTTTCAAAGGTTTCTTTTTTATCAGGATAATCTGCTGACAAGCTATCACGGATGTGCTCTACAAGTTTAATGGCACGAACTGGTGATAACCAAACATGGGGGTCAAACTCATGGTGATGGCCTTCTTCTCCATGGTCATGGTCTCCCTCTTCTTCCTCACCACCTGGCAAAAGCAACATATCGCCTGTCGCCTTGATGGTTTTGACCTTTTTCTTATCCAAGGTATCTAGCAATTTAGGAACCCAAGTTTCCATGTTTTCATTTTCATAAACGAAGGTGTCTGCGTCTTGGATTTTGGCAACTGCCTTGGCAGACGGTTCGTATTCATGAGGTTCTGTACCAGCACCGATGAGGAGTTCTACATTAGCAGTATCTCCTGCGACTTGCTTGGTAAATTCATAGACAGGGTAAAAGGTTGTCACGATATTGAGTTTGCCATCTGCCTGTTTTTGATTGGAACAAGCCACTAAAAACAAGGCACATAGACTGGCGAACAATAAGCTAATTTTTTTCATCTTAGTCTCCTATTTGATAAAACGTCTTACTAAACTAATTAGCAAGAAAACAGTTACAAAAATAATAGTAATACTTGCACTTGCAGGTGTTTCTGCATAGTAGGAAATGTAAAGTCCTGCTACCATTCCCAAAAATCCAATAGCACTGGCAAGCAACATAACCGATTTAAAGTTTTTCCCCAGACGCAGGGCAATACTAGCTGGCAAGACCATAATGGTCGATACCAGAAGAGCTCCTGCTGCAGGAATCATAAGGGCAATGGCCACCCCCGTCACCATGTTAAAAAGAATGGACATGGTACGAACTGGCAAGCCATCCACAAAGGCCGTATCCTCATCAAAGGTCAGGATATACATTGGACGAAGGAAGAGGAAGGTCAAAATCAAAACAACCGCCGCAATGACAAAGAGGGAAATAACCTGCTCCTCACTGATAGTCACTATTGAACCAAAAAGGTACTGGTCCAAACTCATAGAACTAGAGCTTTTCCCCTTGCTCATGACAATCAGAGAAACAGCCAGACCTGTTGACATGAGGATAGCTGTCCCGATTTCCATAAAGCTCTTGTAAACCGTACGGAGATACTCCAGAAAGACCGCCGCAATCAAAACAATAGCAATCGTAGAAACAGTCGGAGAAATCCCTAGGACCAGACCAAAGGCTACACCTGAAAGTGAGACGTGACTAAGAGTATCACTCATCAAACTCTGACGGCGCAAGATAAGGAAGGTCCCCAATACCGGCGAGAAAAGACTCATGGCAATAACGGCCAGAAAGGCACGTTGCATAAAGTCATAAGATAACAAACTAAGCATGGCCCACCTCCTGATCATTCTCATGAACGTTGAAACAACGCCATGGCGAGTCTTGGTTACGGACTAGATGAATATTGCGATCCGCATAATCCTTAACTTCTTCAGGGTCATGGGTAATCATCAAAACAGCCTTACCATGATGATGGGCGCTGTGGTGCATGAGTTCGTAAAATTCATTTTTACTTCCTGCATCCATCCCCGTTGTCGGCTCATCTAGGATAAACACGTCTGGGTCAGAGGCAAACATACGCGCAATCACCGCTCGTTGCTTTTGTCCTCCAGATAGAGACCCCAAGCGTTTGTCTCGATGTTCCCACATGCCAACTGAGTCTAAACTGGCCTTGATATGCTCCTCATCATGAGCATTCAAACGACGGAACCAGCCTTTTCGCGGATAGCGACCCGACTTGACAAATTCATAAACCGTACTTGGAAAACCAGCATTAAAACTGGCAATCTGTTGAGGAAGGTAAGCTATTCTCAATTTCTTACCCTGCGTATTTGTCTTTGAAATGGTCACCTTGCCAATGCGTGGCTGGAGGATTCCAAGACTGGCCTTGATGAGTGTCGTCTTAGCTGCCCCATTCTCCCCTGTCAAGGTAACAAATTCCCCACTATCAACACTATAATTGATATGTTCAAGAACGGGCTCCTTATCATAATAGAAGGATAAATCCTCTACCGTAATATATCTCATTATTTGATTTCTCCTACTAAAGCAGTCAAAAACCGCTGAATCACTTTTTGTTCATTTGGAGTAAACTGAATCGCCACTTGTTCATAGGTTAAAAGCGTATGCTCATGGTGATGGTGGTGCTCCTCAGCAATTGGACGAGCCAAATCAGTCAACTGATAAAAAATCACACGCGCATCTTTAGGATCTTTAGATGTTTCCAACATCCCTTCCTTGACCAAAGACTTAATGGCCTTGGTAACTGCCGCCTGACTGACATTGAGACGACGAGCCAACTCTGAATTGGTTAAAGATTCCTCCGACAAGAGCATGAGAATGTGCTCCTGAGTATTGGTCAGGGCCACCTCGCTAGTACAATGACCTATTAGGATTTCATGCTGATTTTCTGCCTGCAAAATTACCTCATTCAAAAAAGCATCAATATCCTTCGCTAGCTGTCTCATATCTGACTCCTTTCCTTTTGAACTTCTCTTTTTTAAGAGAAAAATACTATTCTTTGGAATTTTATTTACCAGTTAATTATATCACAAGCAAAAAAAGAGTCAAGAAAAAACGTAAAAATAGGCTTCATTCTTGAACTCTTCTATATTATGATCTATTGAAATTCTTTGACATCTCCATCGTATGTCGCCCAGTCTTTGCTGAAAAAGCGCTCATTCAGATGGTAAGTCGGAGCTGGTGTGGGATTGGATAGGAAAGGATCAACTGCCTTGTCAAAAGCCAACCAACCCAACCAACCAAGGTGAATGGTATCCTTCATAAAGAAAACTTCCCCACCGTCCTTAGAAAAATCTGCTATATTGGTAAAACCTTGACTTTCTAATTGGTAGCGAATCTTTTGCACCGTTTGTTGGTACATATCCTCTCGTAGACCAGCATAGTCCATCCATTTTTTATTAACAGGTGGAATGATAAAAATCGGGTTTACCTTAGATTTAGAAAACTGGGTTAAAACCAACTGCAAGTCATTATACTCTGGCGACTTGAGATAGGTAAAGCTTTTCTGAGAGTCCTTTAATTTCTTCAAATCCTTCTTAATCTGCGTATTATAGAAATAATTTTCCATTCCCAGATCATTATTGGAAGTATTCTTTTCAGCATCTGCTTTAACAATATCTTCTATGGCTTGATAAGAAAACTGGTCTGGCAAGGTCTTTAAATACTTAACTACATGCTTATCATAATTGACATAGCCTCTAACTGAAAACTGACCAAAAAAGGAAGCTTGGCGTTCATTAAACCGAGCCAATAATTCAATCATTTCATTGTCTGCCGTCGACAATTCTTCTTTACTTGCCAACTTCTGAACCAAATCCTTCATAGCTACGTTTGGGAACTGCTGTAGTAAGCGAGTCGCCGCATATTGACTAGCCTGATCTCCAGATTGATGTTCCAGAAAACTGGTCAACTGGTCTCCATTAAAATACTGCTGGAAGGCTGCTGGCTCATAGCCGTTTTTACTGAACCACTGAGGTGAGATAACATACACAACTTGTTTATTCTCCAGCTGTGGCAGCATCTGTTGCATCCCAAAATACTGATTGAGCGAGGCAGCTCCCCTCTGTCCTAAAAGATAAGGACGGTAGGAGCGATTGTATTTCTCAGCTAATACCGCAGGATGAGCACCGTCAAAACGAAGCCATTCACTGGAGCCAAAGAAAGGAACAAAACGCATATTTGGATCAGATAGTGCTCTGACTTTTTGACTTCGCTCCTTAAAACTATCGATAGTAGTAGCCACCGCTGAACGCTTTTCAGCTCCTAGATTATGACGCATCTCAGTAGGATAAAAGAAAATGAGCAGAAAAACCAACAAACCAGCTATCAAGACCGGTCCGAAGATCATCCATAAGCGTTTAAGCATTTTGTAGCTCCACAATGCCAGCTATAATTTTATTAGCTGTATTCCAGTCATCACGACCAAACTCTGTTACAGGGACACGAATGTCAAAACGGTTTTCAATCTCCACAATCAATTCAACCGTTCCCATACTATCCAAGACACCTGCGTCAAAAAGATCTTCATCCATCATGTCAGAAACATCTTCCATAAACAACTCATCAATAATTTCGATAACTTCTGATTTGATATCCATATTTTATTTCCTTTATTTTTTAAACCATAAATCATTCAAAAATCCAGAAAAGATCAAGAATGACAGCATGACGACATGGAAGGTGATAACCATGCCAAGCAACTGAATCCAGCGATTCTCAGGTAGAGCAGGCTTCCCTGCTTTTTTCCGCTCCTTATTGAGCGTTTTTTTCTTACGAACCCAAGCGTCATTGATGACCAGTCCAATCCCATGAAAGAGTCCATAGGCGATATAGTACCAGGTCACTCCATGCCAAAATCCCATAATCAGCATATTTACAATATAAGCCACGCTTGAGGTTACATTGCGATTTTTAAAGACCTTCTTTCTGGTCAACACCATGACCATTCGCATAAAGACAAAGTCACGGAACCAGAAAGAAAGACTCATGTGCCAACGATTCCAAAACTCCTTCAAATCCCTTGATAAAAAGGGCTTGTTAAAGTTGATCGGGCTACGGATCCCCATCAAATTTGAAATGGCCAAGGCAAACATAGAATAACCTGCAAAGTCAAAGAAGAGTTCCAGACCAAAGGTATACATAACTGCCAAGGCATAGAGGTTAAAGAAGCCACCTGATTGCAGGGCTAGATTCTTTAGAGGAGGTAGTAAAGTTTCTCCTAAAACATGAGCTAGGATAAACTTGTACAAAAATCCCCACATGATATAGCGAACGGATTCATCCAGCATATCCATCAACTCATCCCGCTCAGGAATGGTCTGATAATTTTCATTAAAACGCTTAAAGCGATCGATTGGACCACTCGAGAAAGTCGGCATGAAGAGAAGGAAACGAAGGAACTCCCAGAGGGTAAAATCCTTAATCACTCCATCTCTCAGCTCGATGATAATCCCAACCGAACGAAAAGTCAGGTAAGAAATTCCCAAGAACCCAAGCAAAGACTGCGTTCCATTGATAGCCGGCTGCACCTTGACAAAGATAATCGGAAGTAGGGACAGAAAACTAACTAAGTAGAAGACCCACTTGCCATCCTTGCTTTTTCGATAATGCTTGTAGAAGAGTAAGAGCAATATTTCCCAGCAAAGGTAAATACCCAAGGCAGCCAATTGATTGGTCTTCCCACCTACCAACATGGTGACGATAAAGAAGAGGCTAACCAGCACTTCATACCAGGCAAAGCGTTTCTTGAAAAAGAGGCCGATAAAGATGGGCAAGGTTGCAACAATCACATAGACAAAATACTGAGGATTGCCATATGGCTCTAAATGAGGAAGCTGTTGAAAGAACTCCATCATCTCTTATTCACCTCGTTAATCAATCCTTTGATGTCAATCTTTCCATTTGGAGTCAGTGGCAAACTGTCTCGGTAAAGGAATTTAGACGGCATCATGTAGGACATCATGATGTCTGTCAAATCTTCCTTGATGGCCTTGGTAATATCGATATCTCGCTCAAACTGCTCACGAACACCATCTTTTAAGATGACATAGGCCAATAGATTTTGCACCTTGTGGTCTTTATTATAACGTGGCACAGCTACAGCAGACTCGATAAAGCGAGACTTATTGAGATTTTGAGAGACATCTTCTAACTCAATGCGGTAACCGTTGAACTTAATCTGGAAGTCCATGCGTCCACCGTAGAGAAGCAAGCCTTCATCTGTCATGGTTCCCACATCGCCTGTGTGATAGGCTGGTAACCCTTCAAATTCAAAGAAGGCTTCCACTGTTTTTTCAGGATTGTTCATATAACCTTTTGAAACAGCTGGCCCAGAAACAATGATCTCTCCCTGTTCGCCATTTGGCAGTTTATTGCCTTCCTCATCAATGATAAAGGTTGGAGAATCAGCCTTGGTATAGCCAATTGGTAGACGTTTGAGAGTCGCTAGCATCTCATCTGTCACGGCAACTGCTGACAGGGCCACTGTCGCTTCTGTTGGACCGTAGGCATTGATAATACGGGCATTTGGGAAACGCTCGCGTAGTTTTTGAGCTGTTTTAACCGTCAATTCTTCACCATCAAAGTAGAAATGCGTGATTCCTGGCATTTTCTCACTGTTGAAGTCTTCAGACAACATGGCCATATCTGCGAAAGAAGGGGTTGATGTCCAGATAGCGATTGGCAATGAAAAGATGGTCGCAAATAGTTGCTTAAAGTCCTGAGTAATAGCTGAAGGAAGAGCGAAGAGCGTACCACCCAGTGCCAAGGTCGGTGCCCAGTACATGACAGACAGGTCAAAAGAATAAGGTGGCTGAGCCAGCATTTGCGGACGACTTGGAGTCGCAAATTCCTTGTCTGTAATCATCCAGTTAGTAAAGCTGAGGAGATTATCATGGGAAATCTGCACTCCCTTTGGCTTACCAGTTGTACCAGAAGTAAAGATAATGTAGTAGTTATCATCACCCTTGACTGGATGCGTGATCTCATAGCTAGTCCCTTGGGCAAAGGCTTCTTGAACCTGAGCTAGAGTCATCATCGGTGTAGAAACCTGCTCCAATGGAAAGTCTGAGATGGCAATAATCAAGCTTGGCTCTGCTACTTCTAAAATAGCTGAAACTCGCTCCAAAGCCGAATGACTATCAATTGGAATGTAGGCATGTCCTGACTTAGTCAAGGCTACAAAAGTTGCCAACATTTCATATTCTTGGCCACCAAAAACGACCACAGGAGACTTCTTAGGCAAGCCTAGTTGGTCAATGGCTGCAGCCAAACTATCCGAATCAGCCTTTAAATCTCCATAAGTGTGTTCCTGCCCCAAAACATTGTAAACAGGATAGTTAGGCTGTGTCTGAGCAAAATGCTCAATGGTTTCAATCATATCTACTATTGGTTTATTTGACACAATAGGAATTCTCCTTCAAGTTAAAATTCATTATAGATAAAGCTTCCTTGACCCTGGCCAAGATAGCTAAAGAAGTAAAGCAGCCCTAGAAAGATAAGAAAATACAAGGCTGTCCGACCAAGAAAGAGGTACAATTCTTTTCTCTGTTTCATCAAGAAAAACCATTCATTTCTGTAATTTTTGCTAAATAAGATAGACTCTTACTATAGTATTTTTCTACTATTGTACCACTTTATAGACTAGTTTTTCAATTGTTTACCGTACATTTTCACTAGATTTCAGTTTATTTTAAGAATTATGCGGTTTTTCTATGTATATTTCAAATAGAGTGATCCTGGGCAAAAACTCCATTTCAGGAGACAATGAAGGGAATCTTTCCATAATAAAACGCACAATATCAAGTTTTTCAACACCTGATACTATGCGCTTTTCTAATTTTTCAAGACTTTTTAACCAGTCTCTTATTTAAAATAATCTCGTCTGATATAAATTAAAATAGCTTCTATCATCAGACAAATGGCTGATAGCCAAAAACTGATGCTAATACCAAAACTCTCAGTAATATAGCTCATTAGCAAAACAAACACTGAAAATGCTAGTGTCGAAATCACTTCAAGAACGGAATAGACATTAACCAAGTTATTTTCCTCTACTGTTTCCTGAAGAAATACACTTTCAGGAACTTCTTTTAGTTGCGATAACATACCAACTAAAGCTGAAAATAATAAAAAAATCTGTGCGTTTGGAAAATATAGAATAGTCAGTGTCACTATTGCCATAGCTACAAGCGGAAAAAGAATACTTTCCCATTTAGCAGCAAGGAACTTTTCAGATAGCCTAAAAGCAATTAAGCCACTAATTATAATACCAATAGAGTATGCTGTATTAGAATATCCCCAGTAACTTTCCGTTTTATTTAATAACTCAGTTACAAAAACAAGTATAATGGAAGAAACCCAAATCGTATTTGAGAAAATTTCCAATAAATTTGCTGATACAAAAAGTCTTAATCTAGGATCTCTAGCAACTAACTTCCAACCTTTGAGCAAAATTTCAAGATTAGTTTCTGACTCTAACACCTCCACTTCAGCGTTAGGAAGAAATAACATCAGAAAGCTAGAAATTATATACAACATTAAAATGATAAACGTGGTAGGTAAAAGACCAATTGTTGCAAACAAGAGTCCACCTAATCCCCAACCCACTAACTGAACAGCTTCACCACTCATTGATAAGGCTGAATTAGCCTTACCCAAATCGGTCGCATAGCGTGGCACAATAGCATAGGAAACAGGTGCTGCAAAACCATCTAATATTGAAATTGCCACAACAAATAGATAGGTTACCAAAGGCGCTACGGATTGCATTACGGTAAACATTCCTACCAGTATCGCCAATAATATAGTCTTTCCAAATTGGGATAAAGATAAAACTCTATTTAGCGCTATCCTTTTAGTAACTAAAGGAACTAAAAGACTCGCAACAAAAGAGGATATCCCTATTAAAATGGGAACTAATGACGTGGCAATTACTGATTTTGAAATAATGTATATGTTAGCAATGATTGTTACTCTAAAGAAAATATCTGCTAAATTTGCAAACAATTGAGAGACTAACAACTTGACAAATGAATTAGACATGTAGCGCTCCTATAACATAAAAATATTTAACTGATAAATGGTATAGTAGACTTTGTTTGATAACTATTTGACACAAGATTAGGTGGTCAGAAATTGAATTTTTAACATTCCAACTTAGCCATAGTTTTTAGTTCTCACATCTTTAAATCAGCTAAAACAATCCATAATATAACACATATATTATGGCTAGCAAGATGCCGAACAAGTCTATTTATTTTATTCTATATTTTCCCAAATCAATTACTTGATTATAAACCGTTTCTGAATCAATATGATGAGCAACTTCAATCAAAATGATAGGCAACTGCAAAAGTAACTGGCGCACTTGATATGCATTGTCCTTGTCTAAGGATGATGTAACCTCATCCGCCAACACAATGTCTTTTTTCCGAAGCAGACAGCGAACTAATTCAAGTCGTAAACGTTGCCCACCTGAAATGTTTTCTCCATTATTTATCAGTTGATAATCCAAGATATTAGTGATTTCATTCGTTAAGCCAACTTGTTCTAGGCAACAGAGTAATTCTTTATCTGAAATCTCCTGTCCTAATGTTAAATTTTCTCGAATTGTCCCATGTCTGAAAAATGGATTCTGAGAGATATAAGCGACATTCCCTTGATAATGAGTAAATTCTCGACCTGATTTATCACGTACGATAATTCTACCACTATTCGGACTTATCTTTCCTGCTACCAACTGTAGGAGAGTTGACTTTCCGGTACCACTAGCTCCCTTTATTAAAACTTTACTTGGCTTGGTTAATCTAAGTGACAAATCATAAAAGAGCACTTGCTCTCCAACCTGTTTTGAAACACCCTCCAAAACTAGCTCAGCTAAAGATTCGACTGTCGGATATGATGTTTCTAAACAAGATTCTTCCAATAATGAAAATATTTTTTCTTTCACTGTTTGCGATCGCTGTATATCAGATATGCTATACATAATTCTTTGAATAGGTCCGCTAAGATTCATTGTAGCTATATACATAGAGACCAAACTAGCTGTTGTTAACTCTATACCGCTCTTTTGTAATAAAAGACCAAGTGCAAGAGGTAGTACCTGACTAAGGAATTCTAAAGGACCATTGAAAAAATAAACGACATTGCTAGTCCATTCATTTTTCCAACGAGCGTTCTCGTAACACTCGTTGTTTTTTCTCATCTTAGCAAGGTTTTCTTTACTAGCGCCATAAAAATATATCGTATCTGCTCCCTTAAAAAAATCTCCTACAGATAGATGAAAAGCTTTTTGCATTTCCGAAAAATTTGCACCACTTTTCATTAAATGATTATTCATTACCCATTGAGGTAATGGTCGAAGAAAAGAGAACACGATAAAAACAATACCAAGCCAAAAATTTTGCACCAAAATAAAAACAATCGTTGTACAAAGTATAAAAACTCTTCCAACTATCATATCCAGGGGTAAAAAGAAGCGATTATAGAGCAGTTCCATATCTTGTGTAACAATTGAAACTTTTTCATCATATACAACATTTTCCTTCAAAAATAGTTTCTTGATAAGCTGATCTTTTAAACGAATTTGTAGATGACGCTGCAGATTATTACTGACAAAATTTGCTAGCAACATCGTGCTATAAAAAAACAGGTGCAAACACAGTCCATATAAAACAAAGTATGAAATTGTACCAATTGTAAGTTGCTCTTCACGAATATTCAATAGCTTATCCAATAACAATGGCTTTATTAGAGCCATCCCACTATTCAAAAGCACTCCTATTAAAAAATAGATAAAAATATTAGTTTTAATGTATTTTAGAAATTTCATAAATAAGCCTATCTAAAAGAAAGCGAATAGATATAAAAGCCTCAGTCTAAAAGTTATAAACAAATTAACTCCAACTGAGACTATACAATAATTTAATTAACCTATATATGATGCTGTTTATTAAGAGTGATTACCTCCTGAACTAGACTAACTAAATTTCGATTTATATTTTAAAAATCAATCTAAAACTCATTTCCATCTTCATCGCAATAATGATCACGGAGTACAAGTATATCAAGTTGAGTAGTACTCTTATTTTCAATTACAATCATCTTTTCACCCCCTCTCTTATTGCATCAAGATAATCACAATATTCCTTATTTAACATAAATAATTCTAGATTTTTATCAATTTTCTTTTTTATTTGATTGCATAATGTTCTTTGCTTATTACTTCTATGTTTGGGCGGACAAAATCCTGATTTACAAATTAAAACAATAGGACACTGCTTACAATCTGAATCCATGTTTAAGTGCCATTTATCAAACTTTTCCTTATTAAACTTAGCATGTACACTTCCAAATATATTAGAATTAGAATACAAGGCAACCGTACAAGTTTGAATTACACCCTTTACATTAATAGTATAGTGATTTTTTCTATTTGCATAACAGTTGAACAAATTTGTTATTATACCTCTAGCAGCAGGAACATTATAACCTTTTTTTATGGCAAACTTTGATAATTCAAAACTAGCATCTGAATTAGGTAATGTCACTTTATAATTTTGGGCACGCTCCCCACAACCCCAACTACCTACATTATAAAAATAAAATCTAAATCGTTTATCATGCTTAAAATATTTCCCATCTGAATCTAAAAAAATCTTAACATTATTAAAATTTTCTTTCGATATATTAAATCTTAAATTACAATAAAAATTCAAATTTGAATTTTGTAAACCTTTGATATTCTCGAGTATTTTGATATATGATCCCTTTCCATTACGCAACACTCTTTGAAAATTATGACTTTCCTCATCTCCATCAATTGTTATCTGAAAATTATTAACGCGATAGTCTAGAATTAACTGATGAATCATTCGTTCATTAAGCAAATATCCATTAGTTGTTATACTAGCAGAATAATCAAGTCCATTTTGAGAACAAATACTAATAAATTTTTTTGAAAGATTCTTTATCGTTTTTAGCCCTAATAAAGGCTCTCCTCCAAACCATGATACATGTAAAGATTTAAACATAGATTCAGATAATAGTTTTTCTGTAAATTCAACTATCGCAATCTCTGTTTCTTTACTCATTTTTATATTTTCAAATTTTTCATAACAATATTTACATCTAAAATTACAGTCTCCATGTGTTAAAATTGTAAATTCTAACGTCTCCGTTTCACTATTTTTAACATAATCTATTGTATTCTCGAATTCATTTTCTTCTTGAAAATAATTATACTTATTCAAATAATTTTCATATTGTTCCTTAATCTCTAAATCATTTTCCATAACATCTTGTAAATCATTTGTAATGAAAAAAGAATGATTATTTTTACTATTGAAAAATAATTCTCCTGTTTCACTTTTCTTTCTTAAAATATATGGAGATAGAACTTGCATATTAAATACCTCAAAATTCATAATTATGGTGACAACTTCGAAAAATCCTATCGCTCAAATACAATGAACTGATAAAACAACTGTAATTGAAATTTCTAAAGACAATTCTACCAAAATATTATTTCGAGATACTTCCTTTCCCATATCTGCACACTACCCTTTATCTGCTAAAATTTTTTCTAAATGTCCCTCATAATTCTTTGCCAAATGGTTACTTCCCGCTAATTTCATTGCTCCAATACACTTCCTCATTTCAATAATTGCTTTACAATCCGTCTCTTTTTTATAGCGATATAGATATTGGGCATACTGGAATACCAACCGTTCATAAATTTCAGTTTCAGTGAAAAAGCATTGGTTTAGTCGTTTTTCAAAATACAAAGCATCAAGCAATTTTCCTCTTTCAATACATGTGATATATCCGTTCAATAGCATAGATGAAATCAATCGTCTATTATTAGGAATTTCTTTATAAAAATCAGAACGTCTAGACATCTCTCTAGCCAAAACCATAAAGACATCGTGTTTTAGGACATCTAAAGTATTTGAAAAAATCAATAATTCATAGTATCCCCAGTATTCAACACTAAAGAGATAGTCAGTTAGATAAGATAAATCATCACCAGAATAATAAGCTTCTCCAGATAAATCTTGTAAACGAATTTTTAATAAAATAATGTTAAGCTTATGAAATTTCTCTTGTTTAGAATCTGACTCCATCTGAGAATAAAGTAGTTTTTTCAACCCATCAACATCATGATTTGATACAAAATGCCTAATCTTTGATAAGAGTTCATTCAGTTCATCACGATGAAAATCATGAACAGCATACATAAATTCATCAATAGGCATGTTAATTTCATCCAAAATAGCCATAAATTTTGAAATGGTTAAATCAGTCTCTCCCTTTTCAAAACGTGAGAGCTGTGATGTTGATATACCAGCTTTTTCGACATCTTTTAAGCGAAACCCTCTAGATTCTCGAAACTTTTTAAAAATTTCTCCAAATTTTTTCATAATATCTCTCCAACAAGCATATACGGGAACAATTTTTGATTTTTAATATTTTAGCATAAAATAGAAGAAAATAAAAGTGAGGTATTTCACATGAAAAAACAAAAACTATTGCCTTTATTATTCCTAATTTTAGGAGGAATTATGATTATCGTTGTTGGCTAGTACTAAGAAATTAGTTACTAAAATACTTACATCTTCAATCGAAAAAAGATACTGGAGAAAAAGTCTTAAAAATCATAAAAACGCATCATATCAGGTGTTGAAAACTTGATATGATGCGTTTTATTATGAGAAGATTTACTTCATTTTTTGCTGAAATTGGGCTCTTGCTCAAGCTCTTATCAACATAATTATTTTCTAAACTAGAAAAGGGAAAACACAAGAACTGCCAAGGCTGCACCGATAACAGGTCCCACAACAGGAATCCAAGCGTAAGACCAATCTCCGTCTCCCTTGTTTGAAATTGGAAGGATACTGTGCATGATACGAGGTCCAAGGTCACGTGCAGGGTTCAAGGCATAACCTGTTGTCCCACCTAGTGATAGACCGATACCGACAATCAAAGTTCCCACTGCAAAGGTTCCGATACCTGCCTGAAAATCGTAAAGACCCAAAGCAAAGATTGTCAAGACCAAAACAAAGGTTCCAAGGATTTCGCTAATCAAGTTTGATACAGTATCTTTGATAGCTGGTCCTGTGCTGAAAGTAGCCAAAATATTTCCTGCATTTTCTTCTGCCTCATAATGCGGCTTGAATTGCAACCAAACCAAAATCTGACCCAGCATAGCCCCTGCGAACTGGGCTAAGATATAAGGCAAAACGGAAGCCCAAGGCAAACCACCTTTCAAGGCCACACCAATCGTCACAGCTGGGTTTAAATGAGCTGGACTGAGCTTGCCAGATACAAAGACCGCAACTGCAACTGCAATCCCCCAACCCATAGTAATCACAATCCAACCTGAGCTGTTGCTCTTGGTTTTAGGAAGAACCACACCAGCCACAACACCATTTCCTAGAAGAATCAGGATTAGAGTCCCCAAAAATTCTCCAAATAATTCATTCATCATCTTTCTATCTCCATTAAAAAGGGAGAGAGGGTAGACTAGGAGTCCTGCCCTCCACCTCTTTTATTTTTTCTTAATTTTTTAATTCTGCTAAATCGTTATTAGCGAGAGCTGCTTCGACATCAGCACGGTAAGTTGCTTTTTCTTCTTCTGTCCAGTCATAGAATCGTCCCATTTCATTCAAAACTGGCTCAACGATGCTATCCAAACTATCACGCATAAAGAGCATATGGTTGGTACGACGAAGAAGGAAGTCAACTGGGCTAAGAGCCAACTCATTGCGCATTGCATAGTGAAGTGATAAAGTATCTGCCAAGCTGAGTCCTGGTGCTTGTTCCAAACTATGAGCAAGAGCAAAGACCTTCGGTGCATTTGAACCGTAAAGATTTGCTAGGTAATGGGCTTCCTTACTATCCAATCCACGTGACACTCCAAGTTGCGCAAAAGCTTCGATTTCTGAGTCTACATTTGCTGGGTTCAATTCTCCACCTGAAACAGGGTAAGTCTTAGAGTTGATCAGTTTAAAACTACGGTCAAATTCTGCTTTGAGGATGTCAACCACGCGCTCCATAGCTCCTTCAGCCATCTTACGGTAGTCTGTGATTTTACCACCAGCAAGGGTCAAGAGACCATTATCATCTCGGTCCAAGCTAGAGCCACGAGAAACAGCAGATGGGTCCAAATGTTTCTCAGAGGTACTGCTTTCAAGCTTGCTGACAGCAGACTCAACATCTTCACGCGTTTTTTCTTTAGAGAGATAAGATTCAACAGTAGCAATCAAGTTGTTAAAGCTTTCATCACTGATGGTTCCGTTATTTCCTCCATTGTAGTCAGAAGCGCTATTACCTGCGATCAATGGACGAAGACCTGCCCAGCTACTTTCAATGTCAGCAACTGTAATATTCGCTTCTGGGAAGCGGTTGTTGACAATACCAAGTAGATAATCTACATCTTCCTGCGTCACTTTTGGATGTTCCAAATCACCTGTGTAGTCTGTATCAGTTGTACCAAAGTAAGTCTTGTTTTCACGTGGGAGAACAAAGACCATACGGCCATCACCCAAACCTGTATCAAAGTAAACTGGCTGTGACACCTTGATCTTGCTTGAATCCACTACCAGGTGAACTCCCTTAGTTGGACGCATTTGTGAGAATTGGGTTCCCATATTAGACAAATTGCGCACCTTATCGCTCCAAGGACCTGTTGTGTTAATCACCAGACGGGCCTTGATTTCAAAGGCTTGGTCTGTCAAGAGATCACGGGCTACAACACCTGTAATCTTGCCGTTTTCGTCAAAGAGGAAGCCTTCTGCCTTCACGTGGTTGGCAATGAGGGCACCGTCTTGGTTGGCACGTTTGATATTTTCAATCACGAGACGCGCATCGTTGTTACGGAAGTCAAGGTAAACCCCACCTCCTACCAAACCTTCTTTCTTCAAGTTTGGTTGGCGTTCCAAGACTTGATCCTTGCTCAAAACCTTGTTTGCAGCAGGTGTGTTGTTCACACCTGCTAAAAGATCGTACAAATCCATAGCTACTTTAAGGCGGAAGAGGCTAAAGGTCGCTCCATCTTCTTCATAAACTGGTAAGAGCATTGGGTCTGGTTTTGGAATGTGAGGTGCAATTTGTTGTACCACTGCACGTTCTGAAACCGTATCTGATACCACTTCTACGTCAAATTGTTTGAGGTAGCGAAGACCGCCGTGAACCAATTTTGTTGAACGGCTGGATGTTCCTTCTGCGAAGTCCTGCATTTCAATCAAACCAGTCTCAAGACCGCTAGCTGCCGCCTGCAAGGCTACACCAGCCCCTGTGATTCCTCCACCGATAATCAAGAGGTCCAGGGTGCGTTCCTGCATTTTTTTAATTGATAATTCTCGTGTTTTCTTTGAAAATTCCATATTTACACACTTTCTAAATAAATTGCTTTATTCTGCCAGTATTAGTCGTCTACTTCCGCAAAGACTTGCGTTGCTTTTACAGCCTTCTTCCAGCCCTTGTAGAGTTGTTCCTTGCGCGATTCGTTCATAGATGGCTCAAAGAGTTCTCCTGTCTCGTTCAAGAGTTTCAACTCATCCAAGTCTTTCCAGTAGCCTACTGACAAACCTGCTAGGAAGGCTGCTCCTAGAGCTGTTGTTTCCAAGTTTTTGGCGCGTGCGATGTCAATTCCTAAAATATCAGCTTGGAACTGCATGAGGAAGTTATTCATGGCTGCACCACCGTCTACTTTCAAAACTTGGATAGCTGTCTGAGCATCCACTTGCATGGTGTCGATGATGTCACGCACTTGATAAGCAATAGATTGCAAAGTTGCCTTGATAAAGTCTTCTTTACTTGTTCCACGAGTCAATCCAAAGACAGAACCGCGAGCGTTTTGGTTCCAGTATGGTGCTCCTAGTCCTGTAAAGGCTGGAACGACATAAACTTCATCATCATTGTGAGAATCACGAGCGTATTTTTCAGATTCTGGTGAATTTTCAACCATGCGAAGTCCATCACGAAGCCACTGAATAGCACTTCCTGCGATGAAGATAGAACCTTCCAAGGCATAGTAAACCTTGCCGTTGATTCCGTAACCAATGGTTGTTAAGAGGTTGTTTTCAGATAACTGCATTTCTTCACCAGTATTCATGATGATGAAAGAACCTGTTCCATAAGTATTTTTAACCATACCAGGTTCAAAGGCCAACTGTCCAAAGAGGGCTGCTTGTTGGTCACCAGCCATACCTGAGATTGGCACTTCTCCACCGTAGAAATGGAATGGGGCTGTCTTACCGTAAATTTCAGAGTTAGAACGAACTTCTGGCAGCATAGCCTTCGGAATATTGAGGATTTCCAAAATCTCATCATCCCATTTGAGTTCTTTAATGTTATAAAGCATGGTACGAGCTGCATTTGAGTAGTCCGTCACGTGAGCCGCACCGTCAGTCAATTTCCAAACCAACCAAGTATCGATGGTACCAAAGAGCAATTCCCCTTTTTCTGCTCGCTCTTGAGCGCCTTCTACATGATCCAAAATCCAACGAACCTTGGTAGCAGAGAAGTAAGCATCGATGATCAAACCAGTCTTTTCATGGAATTTTTCCACATAACCTTGGCTTTTCAGTTGTTCAGCCAGAGGAGCAGTTTGGCGTGATTGCCAAACGATTGCGTTGTAGATAGGAAGTCCTGTTTTCTTATCCCAGACAACCGTTGTTTCACGTTGGTTGGTAATCCCGATTGCTTCGATTTGATTTGGTTTGACACCACTTTCGATGAAAGCACCTGCAATAACTGACTGAACAGAGTTCCAAATTTCATTGGCATTGTGCTCAACCCAACCTGCCTGAGGGAAAATCTGAGTGAACTCTTTTTGACTCGAGCTAACTTTTTCTCCTTTTTTGTTGAAAATAATGGCACGAGAACTTGTAGTTCCCTGGTCAATGGCCATAATGTATTTTTCTTGTGACATGTGCTGTCCTCCTGATAAAGATCTTGAGGTGTTTCCTCTTTACACTTACTAGTATACAAAATAAAGCGCTTTCTTGTTCATCAACTTTTTTTAATTTTTAAAAAAATGTGAGGAGATTGTGTGAATTTCACAAAAAAGACCTGGGTTAACCAAGCCTTTTAGGTAAATAATAACTGACGAATCCCTGCCAAATCTTCCATATCCAAGTCATTTTTTAAATAATAGACTGGTGTCTGTTCCTTCTTATGAATCGGGTTATTGGTAACCAGCAAATCATAATGCCGAGTTCGGTCATAGGCTTCAATGGTGATAAAACGATTGTATTCCAAATACCGTTTTAAAATGGCTGCCATCCTTGAAAAGACAAGAAAACCAGATGTCAAATCCAGACCAATCCGCATATGCTGGCCACCATTTTCAGCCATATATTCGATTAACTGAAGCCATTCCCAGAGAATTTTCTTATCCAAATCCGTCCCCTGCTGAAAGGCAGGTAGAGCATGAAAAATCTCCTCTGCCGTTCCCCTAAAATCATGTTCCATCAGTAAATATGGATGACGATTCTCTAACTGGTACTTGTAGCGATCCTGTAAAATATAACCCTTGTATAGATAGACTTGAGCACAAAGCTGACTGAGTTCATAGGTGACATGATCCTCTGTATAACCGCCCAGTAACTCTTCCTTCTTCATTTCTTGAATCAACTGCGTCAGCAAATCGGCCAACTGCCCTCCAAAACCAAGGATATATTCCATTGTATGAAGAGGAAGAATGCGATGGGATAGGAGGAAAGAGAAGAAAATCATCATCTCCCCATCCTCAGTTCCTAGAGGAAGGTGTTGTCCAGCGAAAAAGGACGGAGCCTTTCGATGCAAACGAAGGTAGAAAATATTGTCAAAATACCCTCGCATTTTTTCTTCTATCACTTGGAACTGACAGGCATTGACCCGAAGACGCTGTTGACTGATATGAGCCCAGAGAACCAAGTCTAACTTCTGCCCCGAAGACAAACTTGCACCGCAGATTTCTTCTAAACTGGCAATTTCCTGCTTTCTCTCTGGTTTCTGCATGTGGCCTTCCCATTCCTGACTCGACCAGACCTTGCGGAAAAGACAAAAATAGAAATAACGAATCTGATGCTCTGGACCTCGCCAACGTCCATTTTGGATGGATAAATCAAATTCTGACAAAATCTGATTTAAGCTAGCTAAGTGGCGACCAAGCGTAGCCTCGCTAATCATCAATTCTTGAGCCAGCTGATGGGCTAAAAACTGTTGGTGGTAGAGAAGATAGATCAAAATCTGGTATTTAACAGCATTCTCCAAAAACAAGCTCCGAATATCTCTCCCCTTGGTAGCTGCACCGATTGACAGACGCAGATTTTCATCTTCTAAGGAGATAGTCAGCTCTAAGCCACTGTCCAAAGCCT
Source organism: Streptococcus sp. 4094 (assembly GCF_013277125.1). Taxonomy (NCBI): domain Bacteria; kingdom Bacillati; phylum Bacillota; class Bacilli; order Lactobacillales; family Streptococcaceae; genus Streptococcus; species Streptococcus sp. 4094. The sequence goes on from NZ_VMMI01000011.1 coordinate 57,503, forward strand.
TGTCATTGAGTAGGGTGACATATTTGGTTAGGGTTGCTTTTGAAAATCCTGTTTCCTCCATTACAGCCTTGACGGTCGTCTGAGACTCTTGTAATAGAAAGGAAAGGATTGAAAATTGACCACACTCGGCTTTCTCCATCAAATCTCCTAAATACATTTGTTACCCCTTTCATTTTCTACCTTAAGCATAGCATAAATCTTACAAATGCTGAAATAATCTGTTTCTCTTTTTATTTTCATGCTGATTTCCTGGTCCATTATCCTAAAAATCAGCAAACACACGGCTCCCCCTTTGAGCATTTTTATGCTAAAATAGTAGCTATGGATAAAATTATTAAAACTATATCAGAAAGCGGAGCCTTTCGTGCTTTTGTTCTTGATAGCACAGAAACCGTCCGTACTGCTCAAGAAAAACACCAAACCCAAGCTAGCTCAACTGTAGCGCTTGGTCGAACTCTTATCGCTAGCCAGATTCTCGCAGCCAATGAAAAAGGAAATACCAAACTAACAGTGAAGGTACTGGGTTCTAGCTCTCTAGGTGCTATCATCACCGTTGCTGATACCAAGGGGAACGTTAAAGGCTATGTTCAAAATCCTGGTGTTGACATCAAAAAGACTGCAACTGGTGAAGTTCTAGTTGGACCTTTTGTTGGAAATGGTCAATTCCTCGTTATCACAGACTACGGTACTGGAAATCCTTACAACTCCATGACTCCTCTCATCTCTGGAGAAATCGGTGAAGACCTTGCCTTTTACCTGACTGAAAGCCAACAAACGCCTTCAGCAGTCGGCCTCAATGTCCTTTTGGACGAGGAAGACAAGGTCAAGGTTGCAGGTGGTTTCCTAGTCCAAATCTTGCCGGGAGCCAAGGAAGAAGAGATTGCTCGCTTTGAAAAACGCATCCAAGAAATGCCAGCTATCTCGACCCTTCTCGAAAGTGAAGACCATATCGAAGCCCTCCTCAAGGCTATCTACGGTGACGAGGCCTACAAGCGTCTTTCTGAAGAAGAAATTCGTTTCCAATGTGACTGTAGCCATGAACGCTTTATGAACGCTCTTGCTAGCCTTCCAAGCTCAGACTTACAGGAAATGAAAGAGGAAGACCACGGAGCAGAAATCACTTGTCAATTCTGCCAAACTACTTACAACTTTGATGAAAACGACCTGGAGGAACTCATTCGTGACAAATCTTAATACACCTTTTATGATTGGCAATGTTGAGATTCCCAATCGTACTGTTTTAGCACCCATGGCTGGCGTGACTAACTCAGCCTTTCGTACCATCGCAAAAGAGCTCGGAGCTGGACTCGTTGTAATGGAAATGGTCTCTGACAAGGGAATCCAATACAACAACGAAAAAACCCTGCACATGCTTCATATCGATGAAGGCGAAAACCCTGTCTCTATCCAACTTTTTGGTAGCGATGAAGACAGCCTAGCACGCGCAGCAGAATTCATCCAAGAAAACACCAAAACCGATATCGTGGATATCAACATGGGCTGCCCAGTTAATAAAATCGTGAAGAACGAAGCTGGCGCTATGTGGCTCAAGGATCCAGATAAGATTTACTCTATCATCAACAAGGTCCAATCTGTCCTTGATATTCCACTTACTGTCAAAATGCGTACAGGCTGGGCTGACCCGTCTCTTGCAGTAGAAAACGCCCTCGCTGCTGAAGCTGCAGGTGTTTCTGCCCTCGCCATGCATGGCCGTACCCGTGAGCAAATGTATACAGGTCACGCAGACCTTGAAACTCTCCATAAAGTTGCTCAAGCTTTGACCAAGATTCCCTTCATCGCCAACGGTGACATCCGTACGGTCCAAGAAGCCAAACAACGTATCGAAGAAGTCGGTGCTGACGCAGTCATGATTGGCCGCGCTGCCATGGGAAATCCTTACCTCTTCAATCAAATCAACCATTACTTTGAAACAGGAGAAATCCTACCTGATTTGACTTTTGAGGACAAGATGAAAATTGCCTATGAACACTTAACACGCTTGATTGCACTTAAAGGAGAAAACGTTGCAGTCCGTGAATTCCGTGGACTAGCCCCTCACTACCTCCGTGGAACATCTGGCGCTGCCAAACTCCGTGGAGCCATTTCACAAGCCAACACCCTAGCAGAGATTGAAGCCCTCTTGCAGTTGGATAAGGCTTAATAGTTTAAAACCCGTAACTCTCTTAAATGTTACGGGTTTTTGATTTATATAGGCAAGCAATATCTATATGAAATTAGTCATTCTCCGTCTCTTTTCCTTTTAATAGATAAACACCTACTAGAGATATCAGACCTAAGAATTCCATAAGCAACGTTGACATTGTTCCAGTTGATGGGAGTGCTTGCTTATCTTTTTTATCTGAATTTGAACGATTTTCACTCATTTGATTTGCTTTATCAGCAAGAAGAACCATTTCCTTATCATCAGATTGAGTTTTTCCTTCCCTATTTGCCTCTGGCTCGGCAACCATTTGTTTTTTAGGAAGTGTTTTAATCGCAAATAAGCTGAAATGACTCGTTTTGAAAACGACTTGTCCATTTTCAACTGTTGATGGGAGCAACTCCAACTCTCCGTTTTCTTTCACATGGTAAACTTGAATCTCAGAATCAATATTACCAATTGCAAGACGAACTACTCTCTCTCCCTTCACATGGGTTTCTTTCCCATCTTTTGAAAGGGAAATATCAAATACGCGCACTGTTCCTTGCCCTGTTTGACGGGTAATATTATCAATCATTTCTTTTGTTGTTACCTCTTTAAGATTGACAGAATCTGCTTCTGTAGCAGTTTCAAACATAACAGTAATCTTGGTATTTCCATTTTGAGTTGTAAATACCTTTTGAACAGTAGATGTCGGTTGAGATGAGAGAGTAGGAGAAATACTGTTAGATCTGGTAGGAGATGAAGAATTTGTCTCGTTTCCTGATGGTTTACTTGGAGTAGGTTCCTCTGGTTTTTCTGGAGATTTTGGTTTAGTGGAAGCACTAGAACTTCCTGAAGAGCTGGTGGAACCGGAGTGACTTCCTGCAGTGGATCCTGATGGGTTCTGCTCTTTTTCCGCAGGTTTGCTTGGAGCAGGTCGCTCTGGTTTTTCTGGAGATTTTGGTTTAGTGGAAGCACTAGAACTTCCTGAAGAGCTGGTGGAACCGGAGTGACTTCCTGTGGTTGAACCTGATGGGTTCTGCTCCTTTTCCGCAGGCTTGCTTGGAGCAGGTCGCTCTGGTTTTTCTGGAGATTTTGGTTTAGTGGAAGCACTAGAACTTCCTGAAGAGCTGGTGGAACCGGAGTGACTTCCTGCAGTGGATCCTGATGGGTTCTGCTCTTTTTCCGCAGGTTTGCTTGGAGTAGGTTGCTCTGGTTTTTCTGGAGTTTCTGGTTTAGTGGAAGATCCTGAATTTGACGAAGAAGATAAGCCCTTTTTAAAGTTAGACAAAGCTTCATCTAGTTTTGATTGACTTTCTGTAACCAGATTCTGTAGTTGGGCTTTTTGGGTTGATTCATCTAATTTATGCAAATACGTTTTTTCAATATCTTTTAGCTTTTTAATTAGCTCTACAGTATTGATATGTTGCTCTTTTTCTAAATTTTTCTTGATGTCATCCAATAAACCTGTTAGATGTTTAGTGACCTCTTCCTTTGCCTTATTTCGCTCTAAGCCGATTTCTCGTCCCTTATGTTTAACGACTAGAGCTTCTATCTCCTGTTCAGCTTCTTTCACCAAGGTCTCCACTCTTTCTTTACTCGAAGCCTCATCAAACATCTTTTTATACTTCTCTACAGATTCTTTGGATTCTTTTAAAAGTTCTCCAAACCAAAAAGCTCCTCCATTTTCCCGTTTTAAACGAGTAAGCATATAATTATCCAAAGTTGTTTTAGCTGTTTCTTTAGCTTCTTTAAGATTTGTCTCCGTAGTTTTTTCAGTAGAAACTATATTTCCTCCTTGATTTTCTACTTTTGGTGGAGTTGGATTATTATGTTCTTTTCCAGAAGGTGAATCAGAATCTAATCCTTGATTCGCAGGCTTAGTCGTATCACCTCTACCATTAGAAGAATTAGAATTTCCTGATGGTTTACTTTGTTGATTTGATAAACTATTCTTAAAGTCCCCTACCAATTTATCTAGCTTCGTTTGCCCCTCTTGTTGCAGTTGCTCTATTTCTTTTCTATTGTGATCTTCACCAAATTTACGTTGATACTCTTTTACAATTTCCATAGCTTGCTTGAGAACCCCTTCAAATCCAGAAGCAGAACTATCTAATTCATTTAGAAGGTTAGTCATATACATAGACAAACTAGTGCTAGCTTGGTCAACAGCTTGATCATGATCTATCCGACTTTCATTATGAAAATTATTCCCTAGTTCCGTCAACTTTGAAGCATCTGTCTCTGTTTCAATTTGTTTTTGGTAATAAGTTTTTCGACTACTAGATAAATCCGTCTCTTCCAACTCTTTTATCAACTGCTGTCTATATTCCTTCAACCTATCTTCCCCACTAGATGTAACCATGGGGTTATTTCCACCTCCAACCCCTTGTGCATGGACTACTCCTCCTAAGAACAGACTAGCAACCACTACACTAGCTACTCCAACACTAAATTTACGAATTGAATAACGTACTTTTCTCTCACTTTTTGATGCAAACATAATTATTTCCTCCAATATTTTTCTTAACACTACTATATCATTTCAATATGAACTGTATATGAATTGAATCTTGTATTTATCTCTTTATGCTTCCATTTGGAATTATAACTTCATGTAATAACTTTTCCTCTTCAGCTATTCGTCGATACAAAATAACTGCATAAACTGGAAAAACTAAAACAAAAGTCATATAGGCATGACTCAGCAAGGTCAAGCCAATCAACTCAGGAAGGATATTTAAAAAGTAATTGGGATGTTTTACTGTCCTAAATAAGACATGATCCACAAACTTATGATTCGGTGCTAACATCAACTTGACTGTCCAAATATCCCCAAGCAGATGAATAACAAGTAGCAACATCAACATAGAAAATATCAGGAGCACCAAACCCACAATACTCATCATATTGAAAGACGGTCGATAGACTAGGGCTTCCATAAAACAAGCCAGATAAAAAACAATATGAACCAAGGTAAGACGTTTGGTATTTTTAATGCCAAATTCTCGCCCACCATCCCTACGAAGCCGTTTTTCATTTTCAATTGATTTCTTTAGGAACAACAAGCGAATTAAAAATACACAGATAATGATTATTGCTATCATCACGATCCCCTTTCTTTACCACTACTGTAACATCTCTATGTTAACCCAATATGAATTGAAAAAGAAAAAGAACGAAAACTGATTCCGTTCTTTGATTTACTCTATCACTACCATTCAAACTATGCTTCCTTAAATTATCCTCAAGTAAGAAAAGAGTCTTACTAAAGCTAACTATCTGGTAACAAGCAGATTTTAAATTCCATCCCTTGTTCATAAGGCAAGAAACTATAGGACATACGATGACTCTCTAAGATATTCTTAACAATATAAAGACCCAATCCTGATCCTGTTTCTCTATCTGTTACAATTTGTGAATGGTAAAAAATATCAAATAAATGTTCTAACTCTTCCTGATTCAACGGAGCACATGTATTCCTAATAGAAAGATAACCATCTTGCTCAGAAATAGTCACAATGCCAGATTGATCTGAGTACTTGATAGCATTACTGATAAGATTTGTCAAGACTTTATCCAAAGCCTTCAAGCTCATCCTTACTTTTGTATCAGTAGTCAACTGATTATCAATCACAAGATTTTTAGAAAATGCCAATTCCTGATATCGAGACAAAACATCTGTCAAAACGGTATTTACCATTAAAATCTCACTGCACTCTGTCCATTCTTGAAATTTAGAAGATTCCAACACTTCCTCTAGCAAGAAACTCATCTGATCGATTTTATCAATACTCTTTTCAAGATACTTAGGATGATCTTTATAATCCCCCACATTGTATTGCATATTTTCTAAGATAATCCTGAGAGTAGCTAGAGGTGTCTTTAATTCATGTGATGCTCCACGGACAAAGGAAACCTTTTGATTTTGCAATTTTACAATTTGCTCATTACGATTTTCCAACTCATGAATAACCTTCAACAAGTGCTCATACACACCATTAATCTGTTTTCCAACTTCACCAACTTCATCTTTTCTGCTTTCATCAAAACGAATATTATCATCCAAATCTTGCATCTTACTAGTCACTTCTGAAATGTAAAAAAGAGGATTGAGCAAGCGTTTCGTATAAAAATAAGAAAACACAAAGGAAAAAGCAATTGTAACCAAAAATGTATAGGGGAGATACAAAAGCAAAATATTCTTTGCTTCTTTGTAGATATCCACTCCCTGCACAAACTGCACCGTTACCTGTTTACCATCTGCTGTACTAACAGGCATATCTAACATCACGATATAATTTGATAGCTCTCCATCTTTAATATCTAAGTCATGCACAAGAGGGAGCCGCTTATCCAAGATATCTCTTTTAAGGTGAGCAGATATAGTCAAGGACTTTGAATAAGACTGGAGTAAGCTTGGAATTTCATCAGCTGTCTTAGTCTTTAAATACTCCGTAAACACTCTTGCACTCTCATTAAACTTTTCCCCCTCCAATTGAATATAATAAAAAGGAAAGGTCAAATAAATAGCTATATGAATGACTAGACCAACACCACCTAGAATTGCAAAACTTCTTAAAAAAGACTTGGTTAATAATTTAGGATTTTTTATCATAAGCTAATCTTATACCCAACATTTTTCACAGTCACAATGCAATCTAAAGCCAATTTTTTGCGAAGAGTACGAATATAGACATCAACGACCCTATCACAAGGTAAATCAGCTACATCTTTTGAAATTTCTTCCAATATCTGCTCTCTACTTAAAACTTGATTTTTATGCTGAATCAAACACTTTAGTACCAATAATTCCTTTGGCTTGAGATCAATTTCTTCATTTTTATAATGTGCTTTGTAAGAGGTAAAATCCACTGTTGCATCCTGATATTGCCAAAGATCCTCTATGACGTAGTAACGTCTGATAAGAGCTTTAATACGCTTGGCAAGCAGTACCAAAGAAAAAGGCTTTGTCACATGATCATCAGCATAGAGATCAAATACCTGTGACTGAGTAGTTTCATCTCCCAGAGCACTCAAGACGATGACAGGAATATCGTGCTCTTGATTGATTTCTTTTAACACTTCAAAACCACTCTTCCTAGGCATCATTAAATCCAGTACCATGAGATGGATAGGGAGATCTTGAAATTTTTCCAAGGCCTCTTGTCCATCCTTAGCCATAATGACATGATAACCCTCTTCTGTCAAAAATGCTGCAATTCCTTCTCTAATCATTTCCTCGTCATCTACAACTAAAATGTTCATCTCTCTCCCTTTCTACTACCAGAACTCTACACATCTATTTCCTGTATGCTATTTGAAAATTTCCTACCAGCCTATCATCTATGATAATGGAATGGATTTCATTTATCCGCTACTTTTTTTGTCAACAACAACGTCAATACAAGAAAATCATTCATCTTGCAGCTTAGTTTGATTTTTCAAATACCAGCTAGAACGGATTTAATAGGCAAAAAAGAAACAGGTCTCTTTTGAAAAGATAAAAATTTCAGATAATACTGCTCTTTTTCTACTACACACGCTCTAAGACAAATGCGATGGAGGGTAATAAACATATGAATTTTGGGTTGAATAGTGAAAACCACGGATCCTTTAGAAGCTATAGGTTTTAGTTTCATACTCTTCGAAAATCTCTTCAAACCACGTCATCTCTATCTGCAACCTCAAAACAGTGTTTTGAGCAACCTGCGGCTAGCTTCCTAGTTTGCTCTTTGATTTTCATTGAGTATCACTCCACTGTGACTTATGGTCAGATGCTGATACTTTTATTCTTTTATACAATATCAAATTTTAACTGGCCTGCTTTGACACCAATCTTAAGTGTGCTGCCTGCCACCAAATCTCCCTTAAGAAGAAGTTCTGCCAACTTGTCTTCCACTTCTGTTTGTAGGGTTCTGCGAAGTGGACGAGCTCCCATCTCTGGGTCATATCCTTGATTGGCCAACAATTTCAGTGCGGAAGCTTGTAATTTCAAGTCAATGCCTTTTTCAGCCAAACTTGCCACTAAAGGTTTGACCATAATCTTCACCACTTCCTGCATATGTTCGCTAGACAGGCTATGGAAGACCACCTTTTCATCAATACGGTTGATAAACTCAGGTCTATAAGCCTTTTTCAGCTCTTCGAACATGCGTTTTTCCATATTTCCCTGATCAAAACGAATATCCTTAGACCCAAATCCGACAGTCTTGTCATCACGAAGGGCTGTCGCACCAAGATTTGACGTCATGATGATAATGGTATTTGAAAAATCAACCTTGCGTCCCTTGCTATCGGTCAAAACACCATCGTCCAAAACCTGCAAGAGAACATTAAAGATATCTGGGTGGGCCTTCTCTACCTCGTCAAAGAGGAGAACGGAATAGGGTTTGTTGCGAACCTTCTCGGTCAACTCTCCACCTTCTTCGTAGCCCACATAGCCCGGAGGAGCGCCATTGAGACGGCTGGCTGCGAATTTCTCCATATACTCACTCATATCAAAACGGATAAGAGCTGATTCGTCATCAAAGAGGACTTCTGCCAGAGCCTTGGCCAATTCGGTCTTACCGACACCTGTCGGTCCTAGGAACATAAAGGAACCAATCGGACGCTTGTGACTGCGAATCCCTGACTGGTTGCGGCGAATCGCACGGCTAATGCTTGAAACAGCTTGATCTTGACCGATAACACGTTTGTGCAGTTCAGCTTCCAGATTCAAGTATTTTTTAGCGTCCGTTTGGGTCAGTTTTTGGACTGGAATACCTGATAAACGACTCAAGGTGGTCAAAATATCAGACTCTGTCACCAAGTCTTTATAGACAGGTACTTCCTCTTCTTTTGCGATTAGCTGGGCTGCCTGTTTCCACTTGCCATCCATCAAGGCCTTGTCAGCTGGACTCAAGTCAGAATCGTCTGCTTTTACATGCTTTGATTTATTTTGCACTGTTGCTGCTGCCTCATCCAAGAGATCGATAGCAGAGTCTGGCAAATGGCGACTGGTTAAGTAACGATGAGCCATCTTAACCGCTATTTCAACCGCTTCATCTGTGATTTGCACACGGTGATGTTTCTCATAAGTCGCCTTCAAACCTTGCAAAATGGTCATGCTGTCTGCAACACTTGGTTCTTCAATCGTTACTTTAGCGAATCGACGAGAAAGGGCCGCATCTTTTTCGATGTGTTTTTGGTATTCTTCCTGAGTGGTCGCACCAACCGTTCTCAAAGTTCCACGCGCCAAGGCTGGTTTCAAGATATTGGCCGCATCCAAAGTTGAATCAATACCGCTACCAGAACCCATGATGGTGTGGAGTTCATCGATAAAGAGGATGACTTGGCCATCTTCTTCAATATCCTTGATGATATTGTTCATGCGTTCTTCAAAGTCACCACGGAAACGTGTCCCTGCAACGACATTCATCAAATCAAGCTCTAACACGCGCATCTTAGCCATTTCCGTAGGCACATCCCCACTAGCAATACGCTGGGCAAGACCAAGCGCCAGAGCAGTTTTCCCGACACCAGCATCCCCAACCAAGACAGGATTATTCTTAGTCTTACGGCTTAAGATTTGAATCATACGGGATATTTCTTTGTCTCGACCGATGACTGGTTCTAACTTGCCAGAACGCGCTTGCTCTGTCAAATCATGCGTATAATCCTCGAGACCACCACTCGGAGTCTGTGGCATGCCCATCATATTAGCCATAGAATTTTGCTTATCAGCTACTGTACGATGGCGTTGGCGTAAAGCCTTGAGGTCTTCACGAGTCCAACCTGCACGTTCTTCTAGATTTCGACGTAGGGCAGCAATCTTGACCTGATCTTTCTTGTCTTCATAAGAAAAACCAGCCCTCTCCAAGATACGAGTCGCCAAGGCATTTCCATCATGCAAAATCGCATAAAGGACGTGCTCCGTCCCTAGCACCTTAGCATGGACCACTGACGCTACATACTCTGCTTCATCAAAAAGAACCTGCAAACGATGGGAGAACGGCAACTCCGTAAAAGTTTCATCCTGGCTATAGTCCGTTTCAGTCAGTTCCAAAGCGACTTCTTCTAAACGGTCCATCTCATATGGATAATCATTTAAAGTCGCCCCTGCCACACTATAACTGTGATTGGACATGGCAATCAACAAGTGCCAAGACTCTAGGTAACGAGCTCCAAAATGGCCAGCAACCATGTAGGCACTGTCGATACATTCATTCAATGCTTTTGAATAGTTCATCTTACTTCCCTTTTCTATCTATCTCTTGTATGACCTGTCGTAGCATATTAGCTCGACGGACTGGAGCTTCTTCTCCTAGAACGCGATCCAAAGCTACTGCCATCAGCAAATTCATCTCCTGCTTGGTCATCAATTCCTGCTCAACCAAAAGCTGCAGAATATCCTCATAAATTTCTTGACTAACTCGCTCACCAATTGAGTAAAGCAGCTCCCTGAGCATTTCATGATGACTCGAAAACTCAATCCGTCCTATCCGAATATAGCCTCCACCACCACGCTTACTTTCAACCAAGTAGCCTCTACTTTCCGTAAAGCGTGTCTTGATCACATAATTAATCTGACTAGGAACAACCTGAAAAGTATCCGCCAACTGACTCCGTTGCAACTCCACAATTCCAGATTGATCTAAAATCGCCTTGATGTAGGCCTCAATATGATCCGATGTATTTTTAAATCTCATTACAAACCCACCTCTCTCTTTAAACCTTGACTATCTTTGACTATTATACCGAAATTTTCTCATTTTTAAAAGAAAAAGGGCGCTAGTAAAGGATAATCTTCACCAACTCCCTATTTTTCTACTTATTCTAAGCCTAATTCTGCTAAGATTTGACGTTTGTAGGTAATCTTTTGGACTTCCTTGTCCTCATCTTCAGACCAATCTAGTTTAATTTCTGAAACAATCTGCCCAGGGCGATTTTTCAAGATATAGATGCGGTCGCTGAGATTAAGGGCCTCCTCTATACTATGAGTAATAATCAATGTTGTCAGCTGCAACTGTTTGTGAATCTCAAGGTACCAAGCGTGGAGTTCCATCTTGGTCATCTCATCCAAGGCGCTAAAGGCCTCATCTAAGAGAAAGAGCTTGTGCCCGAAAAGGTAAGTTCGAAGCAAGGCCACACGCTGACGCATCCCTCCGCTAAGTTCATGGGGATACTTGTCTCGTACAGCTGTCAACTGGAAGGTCGCAAGAATGTCATCCGCTCGGGCAATAGATTCCGCCTTATCCACTTTTTGAATCAAGAGGGGCAAAATGATATTACCAAGCACCGTCTTGTGCTCCAAGAGCAAGTCCTTTTGCAACATATAACTCACGCGCCCCTTGGGATTTTCTTCACCATCAAGGACAATTCTCCCTGACTGAACTTCTAAAATCCCCGCAATTAAGTTGAAAAGCGTAGTCTTACCAACACCACTTGGGCCTAAGATAGAAACCACTTCTCCTGAAGTCACCTGCAGGTTAATGTCCTCTAAAATCCTCTCTTGACCATAGGCATAACTGACGTGTTCTAGTCTAATCTCTGTCATTATTTCACAAATTCGTTGGTGAAGCCTTTGTCTGTCAAGTCTTCTTTAAGGATACCATTTTCTTTATCCCATTTGTAGAAGGCATTCCAGCGAGCTGCATCAAATTGACCCCATTTTTCCTTGTCGCTTGCGTATTCTTTTGACAAGTATTTTTGAGATTCGATGACAAAGTCACGTTTTTCCTTGAGTTCAGGTGCATTTTTGATGAGGATATCAGCTGCTTCTTCTGGATGCTCCATAGCATATTGGTAACCTTTTTTGATAGCTTGGATGACTTTACGAGCTTCTTCTTTATTGTCTTTCAGATAGTCGTTGTTTGCGATGATAACTGGTGAATAGTAGTCAAATTCTTTAACGTAGTCTTTCAAGTACATGAAATTAGCATCTACACCTTGAGATTTAGCAAGAATTCCGTCCCATCCATAGTAGATCCAAGCAGCATCAAAGACGCCATTGGCAATCGGTGTGATTGAGTTTGAGTCGTTGTTTGGTACTTTTTCAACTTTTTCAAAGTCTCCACCTTGAGATTCTACTAAGGTTTTCAACATAGCAAGTTCAGTTGGGTCATTCCAAGTTCCGTATTTCTTCCCAACCAAGTCTTTTGGACTGGTAACATTGTCAGATTTACGTGAGATGATTCCTGATGTATTGTGTTCAACAATAGCTGCAACGGCAGTAATTCCTGCCCCTTTTTCTAACTTCTTAGCCATGTAGTCTTGGAAATACACTGCAAATGGTGCCTTACCATTGATAACCAAGTCAGAAGAACTTTCTTCTGGTGGCAATTTCAAATCAACATCCACTCCAGCTTCTTTGAAATAACCTTTTTCCTTGGCAACATAAAGCCCTGTGTGGTTGGTATTTGGTGTCCAGTCTAGGATAAAGTCGATTTTCTTGAGTTCTGCCTCTTTGTTGTCCTTAGAAGCAGTTCCTTGACCACAGGCCACAAGCACAACAGCTACAAGAACTGTCACAAGCGTTAAAAACACTTTCCATGTTTTCTTCATTCTAATTTCCTCTTTTCTTTTTTTGAAACATTCTAATTCTACGAACGTTTCCATTTAATAACATATTTTTCACTAATATCGACCAGCTTCATACCCAAAAGGCTGATAATCGATACCAGAATAATAATAGCGAACATGGTATCATACTGAAACAGTTTTTTGGACTGAATCATATAAACACCAAGACCCTCAAAGCCTCCTAACCACTCAGATACCACTGTTGTGATAAAGGCGTAGGAGACACTGACCCTCAGACCTGCATAAAAGTAAGGCAGACTGACTGGAATTTTAAAATGCCACAGGATTTGCCAAGGTTTGGCCCGCATCAGACTAAACAAGGTCAGCATATCCTTGTCGCAATGCCTAAAACCGTCCAAAATACTGACGATGATAGGAAAGGTTGTCGTCAAAATAATCAAGACAATCTTGGGCAGAATCCCATAACCTAGCCACAAGACCAAGATAGGAGCTATGGCAATGGTCGGAATGGTCTGAACAACCACCATCATAGGGTAAATCAGGTCATTGAGCCAAGTTAAACTATCCATAAGTACAGCCATGAGACAGGCAATCAAGACTCCCAAAATCAGTCCCAATAAAGCCACTCTCAAGGTCGCCCAGCTATGGTGCCAGAGAAATTCTCTGTCACGAACAAAGGACTGGAGAATTTCAAAAGGTGTCGGCAGGATAAACTTGGGGAGAAGTTTAAGAAAACCTGCTAACTGCCAGATTGACAAGACTCCCAGAAAGCCCAATAGACTAATGTGTCGTCTCAGTATACTTTTCAAGTTTCTCATCAATACTTAAAATCTCTCCTACATTTATTTTGACATTGGCAAAGACATTATCTGCCTCCTGCCCTGCCACTTCCAGCGCTTCTTTGAGAATACGCATGAGCTCATCAAACTCCCCTTCCAAGACCGTTTCAAATGGTGTCACCACCATCGTCACTTCTTGAACTTGCAGATAAGCAATGACCTGATCGATAACAGCTATCCGATCAATCCCCTGCGCTAGGGGTAAAACTTGCAAGGCAATGCTTGCTTTCATAAAAACCTCCTCTTCTCGTTTTCCTTTGACAAAAAGAAAAACCTTTGCCATATATGGAAAAGGTCAAGAATAGACTAAGTATCGTTCCCTACGCTGGCATTACCCAGATCAGGTGCGGTCGAAGTTTAACACTTCCTCTCAGACTGTACACAGACTCCCATATATTATATAGATATATGATAGCGCAAAATACAAAAAATGTCAAGGAAACTGCTTACAGAAAAGAGCAGGAAAAATTTCCTACTCCAATTTTCTATACTCGTTCTCCATCACTGTTTACTCTGTAGCCATCCACCGTCGTATTAACAGCTAAGACACCTGAAGAGTAAGAATAATACCACTTACCAGAAACTTGATACCAGCCTGTTTTCATTGCCCCTGAACTATCCAGATAATACCACGAGCCATTTTCCTTTAACCAGCCTGTCTGCATTTCACCAGATGATTTCAAATAATACCAACTAGAACCATCCTTCAACCAGCCTGTTGATTTAGAGCCATTTGATTTGAAATGATACCAACTACCATTTATTTTCTTCCAACCAACAGTTGAACTACTATTGGATCCATAGCTAGAGATGTTTCCTGATTGGTTCTGATAATTTTGTGAAGAAGTCACTCCCTCTAGCTGTATATAGCGACGACTTCCGTTATAAGCTGTATAACTCAACCACTTGTATCCATCTTTTTCGAGAATTTGATCATAATGAACCTTCTCCCCAGGATAATAGTAATCAATCGCAGTTGCGCTAGCTAGTGGCTGATTTTTGATAGCAGACTTAAACTTGAAATAATGTGTTCCTCCTGTTGAAGAAAGAACAGAATTACCTAGAGGATTTTTATTCACAGCCTCCAATTGAACATAACGATAGCTTCCGTTATAAGATATATAACTCAACCACTTGTACCCATCTTTTTCAAGTACCTGATCATAATGAACACTCTCACCTGAAGAATAATATGCAATTGAAGTTGCACTAACTAAAGGTTGATTTTTTATGGCTGCCTTATTCTTAAAATAATGAGTTCCTCCTGTAGAAGAAGGTTGACTATTGAATACTTTGCCACTACTTACTATATTACCCCCAGCCAAATCTTTAAAATGAATAAATCCTGTCATCGTATTTGCTTTTATACTTCGTTTATTATAGGCTTCTGTATAACCATAGTTATATTCCTCGATCTCAATCTGATCTCCCATTACATTTGACACCCAGGCAACATGCCCATAAGTTCCTGCAGTAGACCAAGCAATGGAGCCAATCGTCGGTGTATTATCTACACGATAGCCTTCACGACGAGCACGATAGCCCCATTCATTCGCATTTCCATAAGCCCTTGGAATCTCAAAACCATTGACATTACTCAAACGAAAGGCTGCAAAAGAAGTACACTGACGAGAATACATGCGCCACTGATCAATCTCCTGGCTCCCATTTTTATAATAAACAGGATAATCATCCCCACGCGCAATCGATCCATTTCCGCCAGAATAGGCATAGACACTATCACCCGCTGCTAGCATCAATCCTACTACTAAAAAAGGAACAACCTTTTTAACCGACTTTCTAAAAGAAAATCCTGTCTCTATTACTTTAAATGATGAACTTTTCATTCTTCCTCCTTGAAATAGTATAGTACTCAATGAAAATCAAAGAGCAAACTAGGAAGCTANNATTTTCGAAGAGTATAAATCGAAGATTGCCTTCACTTAAACTATTCGGAGAAAAAAGAAAAAGTGAGAAAATTTCTCACTTTAGTCGAGATAATGAATTAGATTTTTTTCTGTAAGGATATCTGAGTAAGTAAAGGATTCAACGTAAACATTAGCTTGTTTATCTCCTTCCACATTCCCAAATTCCACAATAAATAGGGATGGATAAACTTCAATTAACTTACCCAATCTATTTTTTTGGCGCTTACGCCCATTTTCCAAGGTCATTTCGATTACATGACCCTCATGCGCCTTGATTTCCTCTTTAATTTTTTTCATCTTAGCTACATCTGTAAATGCGTCTGTCATCTTATTTCCTCCCTTTTTGAGATACTTGAAAATTTATTGTATTCTTTTTGGAAAATCAATTCCACCGTTCCACGAGCTCCACTACGGTTTTTCTCGATAATAACTTCCACCTTATTATTTGGGATACCGTCCTCTTCTTCACCACCACGCTCATAGTAATCGTCACGATAGAGAAAGGCTACGATATCAGCGTCCTGCTCAATAGACCCAGATTCACGAATATCAGACAAGACTGGTCTTTTATCCTGACGTTGTTCTACCCCACGAGAAAGCTGACTAAGAGCGATTACTGGAACCTTCAATTCCTTGGCTAGGATTTTCAACTGACGTGAAATTTCTGAAACTTCCTGTTGACGGTTTTCTCGCCCAGTTCCCGTGATCAATTGAAGGTAGTCTATCAAAATCAAACCAAGATTGCCCGTTTCTTGAGCCAGTTTACGAGAACGAGAACGAATCTCTGTAATCCGAATCCCTGGCGTATCATCGATATAGATACTTGCATTCGCTAGATTCCCTTGAGCAATGGTATACTTTTGCCATTCCTCATCGGTCAATTGCCCCGTACGGATAGAATGCGATTCAACCAACCCTTCTGCCGCAAGCATACGGTCCACTAGACTTTCCGCACCCATTTCCAGTGAGAAAATAGCTACCGTCTTGTCCAACTTAGTCCCAATATTCTGAGCAATATTCAAAGCAAAAGCTGTCTTACCAACCGCCGGACGAGCTGCTAAGATAATCAACTCCTCCTCATGAAGACCAGTCGTCATATGATCTAAATCACGATAGCCTGTCGCAATACCTGTAATATCGGTCGTTTGTTGCGAGCGAGCTTCCAGATTTCCAAAGTTGACATTCAACACATCTCGAATGTTCTTAAATCCGCTTCGATTAGCATTTTCACTGACATCAATCAGGCCTTTTTCTGCCTGAGCAATAATTTCATCAGCTGGTTGTGACGCTTCGTAAGCTTGGTTGACAGACTCTGTCAACTTGGCGATTAAACGACGTAGCATTGCTTTTTCTGCAACGATTTTAGCATAATACTCCGCATTAGCAGAAGTGGGCACAGAATTGACAATCTCAACTAGGTAAGACAGGCCACCAATATTCTGCAAATCACCTTGATTATCAAGGATAGTACGAACCGTTGTTGCATCTATAGCATCACCACGATCGGATAAATCAACCATAGCTTGGAAAATCAAACGATGGGCATACTTAAAAAAGTCCCGAGACTCAATATATTCTCGCACAAAAACAAGCTTACTCTCATCAATAAAGATAGCCCCTAAAACGGATTGCTCAGCTAAGATATCTTGAGGTTGTACTCGTAACTCTTCTACTTCTGCCATCAGACTTCCCTTCCTTTTACAATCTTGTCAAGAAGGTGTAAACTTATCCTTCTTTCACACGAAGATTGATTACACTTGTGATATCTTGATAGATTTTCACTGGCACATCAATCAAACCAACCGCTCGAATCGGAGCTTGTACTTGAATATGACGTTTATCAATCTTAATTCCAAATTGCTTTTGCAATTCTTCTGCAATCTTCTTATTGGTAATAGAACCAAAGGTACGACCATCTGGACCAACTTTTTCAACAAATTCTACAACAGTTTCTTCTGCTTCAAGTTGGGCTTTAATTGCTTTTGCTTCTGCAATCATCTCAGCGTGAGCTTTTTCTTCAGATTTTTGTTTACCACGAAGTTCACCTACAGCTTGAGCAGTCGCTTCTTTTGCTAGGTTCTTTTTGATAAGAAAGTTTTGCGCATACCCTGTTGGTACTTCCTTAATTTCGCCTTTTTTACCTTTTCCTTTAACATCTGCTAAAAAGATTACTTTCATTCTTCTTTCTCCTTTTCCTTTATTTCATTTAATACAATTTCTGTCAGTTTTTCACCTGCTTCTGACAAGGTTAAATCTTTAATTTGAGCTGCAGCTAAATTAAAGTGGCCTCCACCGCCTAACTCTTCCATAATCCGTTGTACATTCAGCTTACTACGACTGCGAGCTGAGATAGAGATAAATCCTTGTGTATTCTTCGCAAGAACAAAACTCGCTTCAATACCTGACATAGCTAACATGGCATCTGCTGCCTTACTAATAACAACTGTATCATAGCATTTCGAGTCCTTAGCCTCTGCTATCAATACATCGGAACCTAATTTACGCCCCTGTAAAATCAGTTCATTGACCTCACGATATTCTTCAAAATCTGTCGCAGCGATTTCTTGGATAGCAATACTATCACTTCCGCGCGTTCTGAGATAGCTAGCAACATCAAATGTCCGACTCGTTACTCGCGAGGTGAAATTTTTAGTATCCAACATCATACCAGCCATCAAGACGCTTGCTTGCATACGACTCAAACGATTTTTCTTAGAATTCTGGAACTGAATCAATTCCGTTACCAACTCACTGGCACTGCTTGCACCACTTTCGATATAAGTGATAACTGCATTGTCTGGGAAATCCTGATCCCTTCTATGGTGGTCAATAACGATGGTCTGTGTAAACAAATCATAAAATTCTTTTGATAATGTTAAGGCTGTCTTTGAATGGTCTACAAGAATCAACAAAGAACGATTGGTCACCATCCCCATTGCATCCTTAACAGACAACAACTTCGTAACTCCTTCTTTTTCTAAGAATGAAACAGCTCGTTCAATATCTGGAGACATTTGTTCTTCATCATAAAGAGCATAGCTATTTTCAATCACATTGCTGGCAAACAACTGCATACCTACAGCAGAGCCCAAGGCATCCATATCTAAATTTCTATGTCCAACTACAAACACTTGATCCACACTACGAATCTTATCAGATATGGCTGTCATCATTGATCGAGTACGGGTACGAGTGCGCTTGATGGACGCAGCCGACCCACCGCCAAAGTAGACTGGATTTTTCGTTTCATCATTCTCCTTGACAACCACCTGGTCGCCACCACGTACTTCAGCCAAGTTCAAGTTGAGCAAAGCAACTTTCCCTATTTCATCATGATTTCCATCGCCATAAGAAAATCCCATACTTAAGGTCAAGGGCAACTGTCTCTGTTTCGACTCTTCTCTGAAAGCATCAATAACAGAAAATTTATCATTCATCAAGCCCTCAAGCACCGTATAGTCAGTAAATAGATAAAATCGATCCATACTTACCCGACGAGAAAACATCATGTATTTTTCTGAAAACTCTGATATAAAATTAGCTACAAAACTATTGATTTGACTAATATCTGACTCAGAAGTTGCATCCTCCAAATCATCATAATTATCCACAGACACAATTCCAATCACTGGTCGACTCGTTACCAATTCATCTGTTATGGCTTGTTCCCTGGATACGTCTACAAAATACAAAACACCGGAAGAAGCATCCATATGAACAGCATAACGCTTCTCACCCAGCTTGGCATAAGTAGACGGATTTCCTACTGAAGCCTTGATAATCGTTTGAACAGCTTCTAAATCAAAATCGCCATCTTCCTTGGTCAAAATCAATTCAGCATAAGGATTAAACCACTCAACCTCTCCAGAAGATAAATTCAATTTCATAACACCTACAGGCATCTGTTCCAATAGAGATGTCAAACTTTCTTCCGCTTGGTGATTTACATACTGTATCTGTTCTACATCACTCCTTGTATAATGCACTCTCAGTTTCTTAAATAAAAAAACATAGCCTCCTACAAAAAGAAACAAAATTAAAAGCGTCAACAGATTATTATTAACAAAAATAATGAAAGTGGATAAGACTCCAAACGCAATCAATCCTACTAGAATAGGAAAGAATGGACTTACATAAAATTTTTTCATTCCAAACCTCTTGGCACCCATTATACCATAATCCCCCTCAAAAAGCGACTTTTAAAGAAGTTTATGGCTATTAGCATTAACAGTTTAGCTGTGAGTTTATACATTCAATCTCTATTTCTTCTTGATTTGAACATAAAAAATAGAGGAAGAAGTAGTCATCCTCTATTTTCTTCATTAACGATAGTTTCTTTAACTAAAAGAGACTATTCTCCAACTTCTATCTGAAGACCTTTCAATCTTTCTTGTGCTTGGCTTACAATAGACTCTATAATAAACTTACAAGGTTTGATTTCTTTGACTAACCCCGCAATCTGACCACTCATCATTGAACCATTTTCTGTATCTCCTTCATAAACCGCTTTAGAAAGAGATCCGATAGTAATTTCCTCTAATTCCTCACGGTTAGTTCCTTTTTGCTCTAATTCAATATAATGATCAGTCATGGCATTTCTGATGCAACGAACTGGTGCCCCAGCAATCCGTCCAGTAACAGCAGTTGCCGTGTCATTTGCCTCCAAAACTGCTTCTTTGTACTCTGTAGCAATCGGACACTCATCTGAAGCTAGAAAAACAGTTCCCATCTGCACACCTGCTGCTCCTAAAGCAATGGCTGCAGCTAGTCCTCTACCATCCGCAATTCCTCCTGCTGCGATAACAGGAATCGTAACAGCATCTACAATTTGCGGGATAAGAGCCATAGTATTACTTTCTCCGATGTGACCACCTGCTTCTGAACCTTCTGCAATAACAGCATCAACTCCGAGTTCTTGCATTTTTTGAGCATGTTTCACACTAGCAATAACTGGAATAACCTTAATTCCAGCTTCCTTCAAATAAGGCATGACATGTTTTGGTGTTCCCGCTCCAGTTGTAACAACAGGCACTTTTTCTTCGATAATAACTGTAACAATATCTTTGATATTCTTCATCATCAACATAATATTGACACCAAAAGCCTTATCTGTCAACTTTCTTAACTCACGAATTTCTTCACGTAACTGTTCTCCAGTCATCCCACCAGAGGCAATAATTCCCAATCCCCCAGCTTCTGATACAGCTGCAGCTAATTGATAATGAGAAATTTGAGCCATAGCTCCTTGAAAAATTGGATATTTAATTTGTAAAAGTTTTGTAATAGACATGTGAATACTCCTTTATTTTCTGTTGCTTCTTGTTGGCGTATGGGTAGTCATCCCACCTGATCCAAGTCAACAAGAAAATGAAATCATTTGTCTCCTTATATACGACTATCCTAAAAAAATTGGTTTGCGATCTTGCCTATCTGTAAAAGGAATTATTGGAGGTCGAGAGCGTGGCACATAATCTACAAATTCTTTACCTTCTTTATCAAACTGGGCGACTGCTAAAAATTGATCATGATAAAAGAAAAATTTATAGTCATTTTCAAAAGCTTGACGGAGCCACTTCTCTTTTGCCAAGATTGATTTCATAGGGTAATCATCCACTGCAGGAACCCACAGAGAATTCCGATGAACATGTGTCAACATCAAATCTCCCATATGAATCATCGTATCCCTTCCTTGTTTCAATAGAATAATACTATGACCATTACTATGACCACTCGTACGAATCATTTGAATTTCTGGAATCACATTAATGTATTCTGAAAAAGTTGTTACTTGCTTTTCAATTGGTTCCCAGTTTTCTCTAAGATAAGTGCCTTTTGTCCGATTATTAGGATTTCGCATTTCATACCATTCGACATCGTTTACAATGATTTTTGCTTTGGGATACTTGGATACCAAGTCTCCAGAGACATCCCTATAGGTCAAACCACCTGAATGATCATGATGCATATGAGTCATGAGAACAACATCAATCTGACTAGTAGTCAATCCTAAGAGTTCCAAACTCTCCTCAACCCTGCTCTCTGATAAAATACCTAAATTTCGTCTTTGTTTTTCTGATAATTTAGCTGTATCAAAACTAGTATCAATAAGGTAATTTTTCTCCTTATATTGAATCAAAATTGGATCTGTTAGCTCAGCCATCATATTATCCTCATTGGTTGGATAATAGCGCGACCATACAACTTTAGGAACAGGGCCAAAAAGTGTTCCTGCATCAGTTAATTTATCTGCACCACGTAGCCAAGTCAACTTCATATCATGGAACTGGTATTCCTGTAGTGTGAGATTTGTCATTCTTTACTCCTTTAGCCACTGACAGGCAATTCGCTTGCGAATCGAATCTCCTGATTTACCATACATTTCAAGCGTTTTAGCATCTTTTAAATATCGGTCAATGGGAATATCTTCCACAGTATGCAGGGGGCTCATCAACCGAATAATATCCTCAGAAATCTCCAAGGCAACTTTTGTTGTATAAAGTTTAATCTGACATACAAACAAAAGTGCATCTCCCATGTTATCTTGATACGAATTAAAATACGCTTTTGCTGAACACAATTTTGTATACAAGTCTGCAAACTGATACTGATAAACAGTTGCATCTAGTAAACGCTTGCCAAACCCACGTTTAACTTTCACAAAAGACAATCCTTTTTCAAATGCACCTTCAGCAACTCCGAGGGAGACTGCACTAAGACCAAGCTGTAATTTTTGAAGAATATCATTCAACTGTTCATCACCTGATAAGCTCAAAACCAATAATCTGTCTTGCGTCAGAAGCACATTGTCAAAGGCAACAGAACTGATGGGTAACCCCTTTAGACCTGGTTTGCTAATGTCATCACCAATAACAACACCTGGGTCTCTTGTATCGACTATGAAAAAACCAAAAGAATCTTTTCCCCCATCTGCTTCTATCTTCGCAAGTATCAATAAAATATCAGCAAATCGACAATTAGACACAATTGATTTTTCACCTGATAAACGCCAACCAGTAGCTGTTTTCGCAGCAGTAGTTTCAATTACTGACAAACTTTCCATAGATTTTCCTTCAGAGAATCCCAAGCCTACTAATCTCTCACCTTTTACTAATGATTCAAGATAGTGAGACTGCTGGTCTATGGTTCCAAAACGCATAAAAGGGTAGATTCCATAGTAAGCTTGAGTCAATAAAATTGTAGAAAATGCTGGAAAATACTTTGCAATCAGACGAATAAGAGTTAGAAAAGGTACAATCGCCCCATCAAGCTGACTATCTACACAAGAGGAAAAAATATTATATTTATCAATAAATTTAGAGAGCAACTCTTTCGGAAATTGATTTTCATCCTCCCTGTTCCTCAAATAGGGTAAAAGTAAATTCCGTAACTCTGCATCCAGTTCATGCTCCAAGGCATTATTATCAATCATCATCTTCACCTCAATTTAATTATCAGCAACAGGTTGGTAATAATCCCTCAATAGCTCTTCGTAAACATATGATTCAACCTCACTATAGGAAGGTTTATATGGTCTACAAAACCAAATATTAAATGGAATCGAATCTTTAAAAGTCACTGCTTTAAAGCGACTACTATCTACTAGATGGCTAATCGGTTTAGGTAAAATCGCGATTAAGTCCGTTTGGTAAGTTGACTCAACCAAAAAGTCCCATGTAGAGGAAAGATAAGCAAATTTAGGAGAAATTCCCTGTGAAGCGAATTTTTCAGTAACCAAATCATAAGTAGTAAAGGACTTATTAAAGGTTGCTATCTCATAGTCAGATATATCTGACCATTCCAGCAATCCTTTATCTGAAAGTGGATGATTTTTATCCATATAAGCAACATACTCATCCAGTTGGATAACATGCTGATCAAACTTCTTTGTATCCAACAAGGTAGGCTCAATCAAAAATGCTAGGCTCAAATCTCCTTCCGTCATTTTTTGACGAATTTCTTTTCCCCCTCCTTCTGTCACTTGTATATGGATATGAGGGTTATTTTTGAAAAATTGTGGAAGCAAACTAGCAAAATACACACGTAAAATCAAGGATGGAATTCCAAGGTTTATTGTCCCTTTTTGTTTTTGCGCTTCACTATGAATCATGGAAAGCATTTCTTCATGACGATTCACAATCTCAGTAGCAAACCGATAAATCTTTCTTCCAGCTCCAGTGAGACTTTCTAATCTCCCATTTTTTCTATGAAATAACTGAACCCCTTCAGTCGCTTCAAAATTTGTTACAAACTGACTTAAGGCAGACTGACTGATGTGGATTTTTTTCGCAGCAATGGAAAGATTACATCCACATTCTATAATATTGATAAAATAATTCATTTGAATAATATCCACTGGCCAATCACCTCTCTTTCCTTCGCTACTATAGATACTATCTTTTTCACCAAACTTATACGCAAACAGGAAACTCTAAACTAACACAAGCTCAGTTCTATCTCCGTTATTTATACAAGCTACCCAATAATTAAATCTTATAGCAAATCATATAATTTAGAAATCTTTCAACCTCTTTTCATTAGGTATAGTCTGTTAGATAACTATTGCACTCTCATTTATAAATCGCTTACAAAAGTTATCAATATATATCATACCACACTATGAAAAAAATAGCTTCCTAACGATTGCTCATTATCAAATAGGCATGATTTTCAAATCATCTGAAACAATAACATCTCCGTCTGTCTTTTCAAGGACTTCCTCTAAAGTCACACCAGGAGCTAATTCCTTCAATAAGAATTTACCATCTTGGATTCCAAAAACAGCTAAATCAGTAATAATCAAATCCAATACTCCTTTAGCTGACAAAGGAAGGGTACACTCTTTCAACAATTTTGATTGACCATCCCCTGTCGTATGTTGAATCGCACCAATAACACGTTTTGCTCCAACAAGTAAGTCCATAGCACCACCCATACCTGGGGCAAACTTACCTGGAATAATCCAGTTTGCGATACTACCGTCTTGGCTCACTTCAAGTGCACCTAATACTGTAGCATCCACATGACCTCCACGAATAATCGCAAAAGATGTTTGCAAATCAAACAAGGCGGCTCCTGGCAACAAGGTGATTGGGGCACCTCCCGAATTTGCCAAGTTTGCATTGTATCCATCTTTGGTAGGGGTTTCCCCAAAACGAAGAGCTCCATTTTCTGCTTGAAGAATGACATTAACTCCCTCAGGGATATAATCGGCAGATGCGTTTGGAATACCAAAGCCCAGATTCACAACATCCCCATCTTTAAACTCAAGCGCCACACGTCTTGCAATAATTTCTTTTGCCTTCATTTTAGTTTACCCCCGCAAGTTTCTTAGTCTCTGTCCACAAATCACCCATCATTTTATGATGCTCTTCTGGAGACAATCCCTGAACAACATAATCGACAAGGATACCTGGGATGTAAATATCATTAGGATCAATTTCTCCCACTTCTAACAACTCATTAGTTTCTACAATGACTGTATTAGCTGCCAAAGCTAGCTGAAGTGAAATATTTTTTGTCGTACCGTCCAAGTATAAGTTTCCATACTTGTCTGCCTTCGTAGCCTTAATCAAAGCTACATCAATCTTCAATGGATCATAAATTAAATATTCTTTTCCATTGCGAGTAACCTTCTCCTGATCTTTTTCCAAAATAGTACCTACACCTGTTGGTGTCAATACTGCTCCTAGACCAGCTCCAGCTGCATGTAATCGTTCAACAACAGTTCCCATTGGAGTAAATTCAACTTCCATATTTCCACTGAAATACTCGTGTTGAGCTGCTGCAGACGTTCCTACGTGAGCTGCAATGTATTTTTTAACTTGGTGATTTTCACAAAGACGCCCCACACCGACTTCCTTACCAGGTTGAGATGTTACGACTGATACCAATGTCAAATCTTGCTGGTTTTGAGAAACCAATTCTTCAATTAATTCAAGTGGTTCCCCTACTCCAAGAAAACCTGAAATTCCTACTTTATCTCCTGAGTGAATCAAGGAAATTGCATCCGATAATGTTACAACTTGCATCTTCTATCTCCTCTTTCTATTTACGCTGAAACTCAGCTTTGCGTTTCTCAACAAAAGCGCGCATTCCTTCTACCTTATCTTCTGTTGAGAAGAGGAGAGCTTCAGCTTCTGTTTCTAATCGAATCGCATTTTTCAGTGGGAGTTCTGATCCAACTTGAATAATATGCTTGGCTTTTTCAACTGCCAAAGGAGCGTTTTTCATAATAGAGACTGCCAATTCCTCAGCTGCTGTCAACAATTCCTCGGCTGCCACCAATTTATTCAAGATGCCTAATTCATAGGCTTCTTGACCTTTAACCATTCTAGCAGTAAAAATTAGTTCTTTTGTCTTGCTGGTACCAATTAAGCGAGACATTCTTTGCGTTCCAGCAAATCCTGGAATAATACCTAGGCCTACCTCTGGAAATCCTACAGTGGTCTTTTCATAACCAATACGAATATCTGTTGATAGAGCTAATTCCAAACCACCTCCTAAGGCATAACCGTTTAGAACTGCAATAGTTGGTTGCGTTAGTTCAGATAGACGGGTAAACGTATCATTAGCATAGGTCATATAATCATGTGCTTGGATAGGAGACATTTGATCCATCTCTTTGATATCCGCTCCTGCAACAAATGCTTTTTCACCTTGTCCAGTCACAATCACAACACGAATATCATCACTTGCTTCAATTTCGTCTAAAACATGATTTAAGTCAGTCAAAACTTCTGAACTTAAAGCATTCAAAGCTGCTGGACGATTTATTGTAAGGTAACCAATCCCATTCTTCTGCTCTAATAAAACTGTTTTACTCATTATTCTGCTCCTACTTAATTTTTTTTGAGTACAGAGTACAGTGTCAACAAATACCGATACCAAATGTAAGAGCTTACATTTTTATGATAACTCATTTAAATCAATCCGTCTACTTAATCTTAGTTTATAATCCTATAAGTACAACTTATAGTTTAATTTTGCTTCAAATAATCCCCATCAAATGAACGATAACAATCACATAAATACATATATGACCATTAAAAAAATAGTTCATTTCAACAATATCAACTACCTTAAGTCTAGGAAAATATATAGCGAAGTGAATCTGGACTAGTGCAATATCGTTTCTAAACTAATTGATTTGAATTCAAAAATTAAATTGTTAAATTCTTGTTTCACTTTAATATAGAAGTTACTTCTTAAACGCCTTTTCCTAACAGCTCTACTACAATTCTTATCCAGCAGACTTAGATCTTAATTTAATCTATGTTCCATGGCTGCTACTAACTTACACTATCAAAAATACCTTATCACGCAGCATCATGAAGAGCATGCGTGATAAGGTATAAGAATTATCAGTTTCCAAATAAAACTCTATTTAATAATGGTATATTAAAAGAAAGACACACGACATAAATAGTTCATTAGCGTTCAACGATAAGAGCTGTGCCCATACCGCCTCCAATACATAGAGTCGCTAATCCAGTTTTGGCATCGCGCTTCATCATCTCATGTACAAGAGTCACTAGGATACGACAACCTGAAGCCCCGATTGGATGACCAAGAGCAATAGCACCACCGTTAACATTGACAATATCTGTATTGAAACCAAGCGTTTTACCAACCGCACAAGCCTGGGCGGCAAAAGCTTCATTTGACTCAATCAAGTCAAGATCATCAACTGTCAAATTGCCTTTTTCAAGAGCCTTGCGTGTCGCATAAATCGGTCCACATCCCATAATCTTAGGATCCAAACCTGCGCTTGCATAAGAACGAATGCGAGCAATCACTGGAAGTCCTAATTCTTCAGCTTTGTCAGCACTCATGACCAAGACAGCTGCTGCTCCATCATTGATACCAGAAGCATTCCCCGCCGTAACAGAACCGTCTTTTTTGAAAACAGGACGTAACTTAGACAAGCTTTCCAAGCTGGCATCTTTTCTAGGAAATTCGTCTGTATCAAAGACAACCGGATCTCCTTTACGTTGCGGAATGACCACTGGAACAATTTCTTCTTTAAAGCGTCCAGATTCTATAGCTGCCACTGCTCTTTTTTGTGATTCTAAAGCAAGAGCATCTTGATCATCTCTGCTAATACCATATTCTTCAGCCACATTCTCAGCTGTAATCCCCATATGATATTCGTTGAAGGCATCAGACAACCCATCTTTAATCATGGTATCAACAACGTTAGAGTCTCCCATGCGTCCTCCCCAGCGGAAGTTTGGCAATACGTATGGAGCTTGACTCATATTTTCTGCCCCACCAGCTACGATAATATCAGCATCCCCACACTGAATAGCTTGAGCAGCCAATTGTACTGCCTTCAAACCTGAACCACAAACCTTATTGATAGTAAAAGCTGGTGTAAATTCAGGGAGTCCTGCATGAATACTCATTTGGCGAGCCACGTTTTGACCTAAACCTGCGCCTAGGACATTCCCCATGATCACTTCATCTACCTGCTCTGATTTAATATTCGCTTTTTCCAAAACACTCTTAATTACCAAAGAGCCCAATTCGACAGCTGAAATATTCTTCAAGCTTCCTCCAAAGGAACCCAAAGGAGTACGTACCGCCGATACAATAACTACATCTTTCATGACTACCTCCATTTTTTCTAGTAAGTAAAGAACCCTTCTTTTGACTTACGTCCCAATTTTCCAGCCTCTACCATTTTCTTCAAAAGAGGAGCAGGACGGTATTTTTGATCACCAAATCCTTGGTTCAAAACACCCATAATTGCAAGGCAAACATCCAAGCCAATCAAATCGGCCAAAGCTAAGGGACCAATAGGATGATTCGCACCTAGTTTCATTGCCTCATCTATTTCTTCAGCACTAGCAACTCCTTCTCCTAAGATATAAATAGCTTCATTGATCATAGGAATCAATACACGGTTTACTACAAATCCATAAGAATCTTTAACATCAACAGGAGTTTTTCCAATTTTCTTTGTAAGTTCACGGATTTCTGCCACTACTTCATCCGAAGTCTGCAAAGCTTTAATCACTTCAACTAATTTCATCACTGGAGCAGGATTAAAAAAGTGCATTCCAATCACACGTTCTTGGTTCTTAGTTGCGGCTGCAATATCTGTGATAGATAGAGAGGAAGTATTTGATGCTAGAATTGTTTTAGAATCTGTGATTTCGTCCAATTGTTTAAATATACTGAGTTTAATATCACGATTTTCAGTCGCAGCTTCAATAACCAATTGTACATTTTTCGCGTCTTCGTATGAAGTAGAAGGAATTAAATTGGCAACCACTTTGTCTTTCTCATCTGCAGATAGACGTCCTTTTTCAACCGAACGTTCCAACTGTTTTGTTATGTTGTTCAATCCTCGTTGAACAAATTCTTCTTTGATATCATTCAAATAAACCGTAAATCCAGCTTGAGCAAATACTTGAGCAATACCACTTCCCATCTGACCAGAGCCAATTATCATTACATTTGAGATCATTTTTTCTCCTTTTTATTCTAAGTAAATCACATTATGAAGCAAGAACGATTGAAAACAAACCCTTCAATCGTCCTAGTTCTATTAAACAAATGCACCCAATCCAGTAATTTCACGACCTACAATCAAAGCATTGACTTCGTGCGAACCTTCATAAGTATAGATTGATTCCGCATCTGCAAAGAATCGTGCCACATCTGTTTCCAAAGTAATACCATTACCACCACATGTTTCACACGCAAGAGCTACTGTTTCACGCATTACTAAGGAGTTATGCATTTTCGCTAGAGCAGAATTGAGCATCAACTCATTACCCTCTTCCTGCATTTCAGCAATACGAGTTGAATATGCAAGAGCTGCTACAGCATTGGCTTGCATTCTAGCTAATTTTTCTTGAACAATTTGGAATTTGGCAATCGGACGTTTAAACTGTTGACGGTCTTTTGCATATTTAAGAGCTGCCACATATGAACCACATGTTACTCCCATAGCAATGTGCGCTACATCGGCACGAGTAAATGTTAGAATACGTGCTACATCTCCAAATCCATTGATGTTAACCAAACGATCTGAGTCTGGAACTTCTACATTCTTCATTGTAATATGACCATTGCGGATACAACGCAGTGCAATCTTATGTGGAATAGGCTCTGCATGGTAGCCAGGGGCACCTTTACGGACAATAAAGCATTTCACCTTACCGTCTGCCACATCACGAGCAAATACAGGAACAACATCTGCTGTATCTGAACCACCAACCCAACGCTTTTCTCCGTTCAAAATCCACTTATCTCCAACACGCTCAGCAGTTGTTGATAGACCACCAGCAATATCAGATCCAGAAAGCGGTTCTGTTAAGGCAAAACATCCTTGCCAGTCAAATGAAGCTAACTTAGGAAGAAATTCTTTCTGTTGTCTTTCATCCCCACCCAATAAAATAGTGTTATAGCAAAGTCCTCCATGAACTGTATAGAACGTTGCGATTGAAGCATCGAAGCGAGCTAGTTCCAAATATAAAAATGTGATGTACAATTCAGATGGTTTATAGCTTCCTTCACGACCTTCAAACAATTTTGGATTGTTCATGATTTGAGCACCCTTAGCGACAGCATAAAATTCCTCAAATGGGAAATCAGGTTTTTCCCAGTATTCGTTGATAACTGGACGTAGATGTTTTTCAATCAAACGACGAGTTTCTTGTAGTACTTCAGCTTCCCCTAATGTTAAACCATCAGCGTAATGAAAGAGATCCTCAGGATATAGTTCACGTAAAATTTCTTGTTTTGTTGCCATAGTTATGACTCCTTCTTTTATTTTAAGAACGCTTACATTTTATTGCTCGCTATTTGTTGACAAGTCCATTCTATCGCTTCAACCAGTATTTTGTCTACTTAATAAAAATGAATAGAGCTATAAGTTGAATTTATAGATAGTTCTTCCACTTACTTTTTGAAAATTTATCCATAGAGACAAGCCATCTCTCTTATATGAGCAATAACTTTTTCTTCCAAACTTCCATTCTACAATCTACACACCCTCTAAAGTCTCAGTAATTATTTAGATATCTATTACTCCTCATAGCTACTTGTATTACAAAAGACAAAATAGATAAAAAATACTTAAACTAAACACAGTCGCTTTATATAGTGAAATAAAATCTAAACAAATTGACTAGGAAATTCAATCCAATTACTAGCAATATTTTAGCACCTAAGACGTTCAACTCTAATTTCAATTAGCTACACAAACTCCCTCTTCCTTGAAATATAAAAAGTGATTTACCCGAAAGTAAACCACTTTTTATATTTCATTTTTCTTAAGATTCTTTAACTTCTAACAAGCCAATCTCGCCATCCTCACGACGATAAATCACATTGGTTGTCTGATCTTCAACATCCACATAGATAAAGAAATCATGTCCCAACAAATCCATCTGTAGAATAGCTTCTTCCAAATCCATTGGTTTTAAATCAATTTGTTTTGAACGAACAACTTTAGACTGGACAACATTTGAATCTTCCACCAAAGCATCTGTAAATAATTGACTAGTTGCTACCTTATTTTTATTTTTACGCTCGATTTTTGTTTTGTTTTTACGAATCTGACGTTCAATTTTATCAGTTACAAGGTCAATTGAACCATACATATCTTGAGACACATCTTCTGCGCGGAGAGTAATAGATCCAAGCGGAATCGTTACTTCCACTTTAGCTGTTTTTTCACGATAAACTTTTAAGTTAATTCGGGCATCCAACTCTTGTTCTGGCTGGAAGTACTTTTCGATCTTTTCGAGTTTAGAAACTACATAATCACGAATTGCTTCTGTTACTTCTAGGTTTTCACCACGGATACTATATTTAATCATATGAGTACCTTCTTTCTAAACATTTTTGTTTTTATGATTTTATTATAACGCTTTCATTCTATTTTTGCAAATTTTTTCCTCATCTTACAAGGGAAAATGTTTTTACATCCTCAGCACCAGCTTCTTCCAGCAGTTTCTTCACACGATTTATAGTTGTTCCTGTAGTATAAATATCATCTATAAGTAGGATTTTCTTAGGAATGCGGACTCCATTTTTAATAAAGAAAGGAAGTTCTGTCCCCAAGCGCTCTGAACGATTTTTAGAAGAACTGGCTCTCTCTTCTCTTTTCCCTAGTAAATCCAGATACGAAAAACCTGCTGCCTCTACCAAGCCCTCAACCTGATTAAATCCTCTGTCAAGCAATCTTTCAGGACTTAGGGGAATTACGACAAATCTATACTCTTTGTACTTTTTTAACTCCGCACTTAAAAATGAAGCGAAAACTTTTCTTAACAGGAAATCCCCATCAAACTTATACCGACTGAAAAAATCCTTCATAGCTTGATTGTAAGTGAAAATCGCTCTATGACTGACCTCAACTCCTTCTTTACACCAAAATTGACAATCTTGACACTTTGTTGACAATCCTATTTTCATACAGTTTGGACAGTTCTCTTCTCCAATTCTCTCAAAAGTAGAATCACAGTCTGAACAAAGACAAGAATCATCATTCCTCAGAAGTAATAGACTACTAAAAGTTAAAACAGTCTTCATAATCTGCCCACATAACAAGCACTTCATAGACCAGCCTCCTTGTTCATCTGCTTAATTTCCTTAATCGCCTTCTTGATTGAATCATTTAACCCATCATGGAAGAAAAGCAAATCTCCTGTCGGTCTATCCATGCTTCGTCCAACTCGTCCACCAATCTGAATCAAACTAGACTTGGTAAACAGACGATGATTAGCCTCTACTACGAAAACGTCCACACAAGGGAAGGTAACCCCACGCTCCAAGATTGTCGTACTGATAAGTATTGTCAGTTCTCCATCTCGAAAAGCTTGTACCTGCTCTAATCGATCTTCTGTGATAGAAGAGACAAATCCAATTTTCTCATTTGGAAATTGCTCCTGTAAGATTTCTTTTAACTGCTCCCCTTTCTTAATTTCTGAAGCAAAAATGAGTAACGGATAAGCTGTCTTTCTCTGTTTCTCAATATAAGTCTTTAACTTTGGTGACAAACGATTCCTATCTAAACAGTGATTAAAATCCGATAACCAGACAGGTTTAGGAATAATCAACGGATTTCCATGAAACCGTCTTGGCAAACTCAATCGTTTTAGTTCTCCTATGCGAACCTTCCTATCTAACTCATCGGTCGAAGTCGCTGTTAAAAAGATTCTCAATCCATTCTCCTTTACACTATTCTTGACAGCGTGGTAAAGCGTGGGATTGTCAACATAAGGAAAAGCATCTACTTCATCCACTATCAGCAAATCAAAAGCTTGATAAAATTTCAATAACTGATGGGTCGTCGCAACAACTAATGGTGTTCGAAAATACGGCTCTGATTCTCCATGTAGGAGGGCTATCTCGCAAGAAAAATCCTTTTGCAGGCGCTTATACAGCTCCAAACAAACATCTATGCGAGGACTAGCCAAACATACTGCACCACCCGCATTGATCACTTTAGCTACTACTTGATAAATCATTTCGGTCTTTCCAGCCCCTGTCACCGCATGAACTAAGGTTGGCTCCTGCTTGTCTACTGCTTGAATCAGTCCCTCTGACACCTTCTCTTGAAAAGGAGTTAATTGACCACGCCATTTAAGAACATCTTGCTTCGGAAAATCCTCCTGTGGAAAATAGTATAAAGCTTGATCACTCCTGACTCGCTTCATCAGTAAACACTCC
Organism: Streptococcus sp. 4094; assembly: GCF_013277125.1. Classification (NCBI taxonomy): domain Bacteria; kingdom Bacillati; phylum Bacillota; class Bacilli; order Lactobacillales; family Streptococcaceae; genus Streptococcus; species Streptococcus sp. 4094. Next base: position 90,625 of record NZ_VMMI01000011.1, read on the forward strand.
CTACAATAGTAAGCACCGATGGGCAAATACCATTCATCTAAAATAGCACTATCACAACGTTGACAGAAAAGTTTCCCTTTCTCCTTTCTCATTGCTGGAAGTTTCTCCGCCAACTGACGTTCCTCTTTAGTTAATTCATTCTCAGTAAACAAACGACCGAGATAATTAGGATTTACTTTCATACTTCTTTATTCGTAAAAACCTAGCGCTTTAGATGATTTTTTAGTACAATTAAATCATGGAATTTAGAACAATTAAAGAGGACGGACAAGTCCAAGAAGAAATCAAAAAATCCCGCTTTATCTGTCATGCCAAGCGTGTTTATAGCGAAGAAGAGGCTCGTGACTTCATTACTGCCATCAAAAAAGAACACTACAAAGCGACGCATAACTGCTCTGCATTTATTATTGGGGAACGTAGTGAAATTAAACGGACAAGTGATGATGGTGAGCCTAGTGGCACTGCTGGTGTTCCCATGCTTGGGGTACTAGAAAATCACAATCTCACCAATGTCTGTGTGGTCGTGACACGCTACTTTGGTGGTATTAAACTAGGCGCTGGAGGACTCATTCGTGCTTACGCCGGCAGTGTTGCCTTATCTGTCAAAGAAATTGGTATTATTGAAATAAAAGAACAGGCTGGCATTGCTATTCAAATGTCTTATGCTCAGTACCAAGAGTACAGTAACTTTCTTAAAGAACATAATCTCATGGAGCTGGATACAAACTTTACAGATCAAGTCGATACGATGATTTATGTTGATAAAGAAGAAAAAGAAACTATTAAATCTGCACTTGTGGAGTTTTTTAATGGAAAAGTCACTTTAACTGATCAAGGTTTACGAGAAGTTGAAGTTCCTGTAAACTTAGTGTAAACAATGGATAATACAGTGTTTCACTGATGTTTCCACCGCTACTTTAATTAGCAAAATAAAAAGATGCGTACCAAAATATACTAGAAAATGAAGCAATTCAAAAAGAAAATGGATAGCGTTCTCCTTTACACCTATTTACTAGAATTAGCCTAACACAATCTCTTAAAATTAACGGCTTAGACCTATGATATAAAAAAATCCTATCGCTCCGATAGGATTTCTATATTTTACAAATGGTATAGTTAGCGTTATACTAGAAATATCTTATACAAAGAGGTATTCATATGTCTATTTATAACAACATTACTGAACTAATCGGTCAAACTCCGATTGTTAAACTCAACAACATTGTGCCAGAAGGTGCTGCAGATGTCTATGTAAAACTTGAAGCATTTAACCCTGGTTCTTCTGTAAAAGACCGTATTGCTCTTAGCATGATTGAAAAAGCTGAACAAGACGGTATTCTAAAACCTGGTTCTACTATTGTTGAAGCAACAAGTGGAAACACTGGTATTGGACTTTCATGGGTAGGTGCTGCTAAAGGGTATAAAGTCGTCATCGTTATGCCTGAAACTATGAGTGTAGAACGACGTAAGATCATCCAAGCCTATGGTGCTGAACTCGTCCTTACGCCTGGTAGCGAAGGAATGAAGGGTGCTATTGCCAAAGCTCAAGAAATCGCTGCTGAACGTGATGGTTTCCTTCCTCTTCAATTTGACAACCCAGCAAATCCAGAGGTACACGAAAGAACAACAGGAGCTGAAATACTAGCTGCTTTCGGTAAAGATGGACTAGATGCCTTTGTTGCTGGAGTGGGTACCGGTGGAACAATTTCTGGTGTTTCTCATGCACTCAAATCAGCAAATTCAAGTATTCAAGTTTTTGCAGTAGAAGCAGATGAATCTGCTATTCTATCTGGTGAAAAACCTGGTCCTCACAAAATTCAAGGTATCTCAGCTGGATTTATTCCTGATACACTTGATACAAACGCCTATGATGGTATTGTTCGTGTAACATCAGATGATGCTCTTGCACTCGGACGTGAAATTGGTGGAAAAGAAGGCTTCCTTGTAGGGATTTCTTCAGCTGCAGCTATCTACGGAGCCATCGAGGTTGCCAAAAAATTAGGTACAGGTAAAAAGGTCCTTGCTCTAGCACCAGATAACGGTGAACGTTATCTCTCTACAGCACTCTATGAATTTGAAGTTTAGTCTCCTAAATACAATTGGCCCTTATTATAGGGCTTTTTATTTTTACCTTGAAAATAGGAAGTTCTCCCTATAAGGATCGACTGCATAGAAAAAAGGAAGCAAATTTACTTCCTTTCTATAATTAGTTATTCAAGGCTGCTGCCATTGTAGCTGCAACTTCAGCTTCAAAGTCGTTTGCAGCTTTCTCAATACCTTCACCAACTTCAAAGCGAGCGAACTCAACTACTGAAGCGTTAACTGATTCAAGATATGCTTCAACTGTCTTGCTGTCATCCATGATGTAAACTTGTGCAAGAAGTGTGTAAGCTTGGTCAACTTTAGTATTGTCAAGCATGAAGCGATCCATTTTACCTGGGATGATTTTGTCCCAGATTTTTTCTGGTTTGCCTTCTGCAGCCAATTCAGCTTTGATGTCAGCTTCAGCTTGAGCAATAACATCATCAGTCAATTGTGCTTTTGATCCATATTTCAAGTGTGGAAGAGCTGGTTTGTTAACCATTGCACGGCTTTCGTTATCTTGGTCGATAACGTGGTTCAATTGTGCCAACTCATCTTTAACGAATTGTTCATCTAATTCTTTGTAAGAAAGAACTGTTGGTTTCATCGCTGCGATGTGCATTGACAATTGTTTAGCAAGTGCTTCGTCTCCACCTTCGATTACAGAGATAACACCGATACGTCCACCGTTGTGTTGGTAGGCTCCGAAGTGTTGTGCATCTGTTTTTTCAATCAAAGCAAAGCGACGGAATGAGATTTTTTCTCCGATAGTCGCTGTTGCAGATACGTATGCAGCTTCAAGAGTTTCACCTGAAGGCATTGTCAAAGCAAGAGCTTCTTCGTTATTAGCTGGTTTTCCTTCAACGATTACTTTAGCTGTTGCGTTTACCAACTCAACAAATTGAGCGTTTTTCGCAACGAAGTCAGTTTCAGCATTTACTTCAACAACTGCTGCAATGTTACCGTCAACATAAACACCAGTCAAACCTTCTGCAGCAACACGGTCAGCTTTCTTAGCTGCTTTTGCCATACCTTTTTCGCGAAGCAATTCAATCGCTTTTTCGATATCGCCTTCCACTTCAACCAATGCTTTTTTAGCGTCCATAACACCAGCACCAGATTTTTCACGCAACTCTTTAACAAGTTTAGCTGTAATTTCTGCCATTTTGATTCTCCTATATTTTTTAAAAATAGGAGAGCCGGGCTAAGCCCCGCCCTCCTAGGTAATTACTATTTATTATGAATTAAGCGTTGTCGCCTTCTACAACTTCAACGATTTCTTCAATTGAATCTGCTTGAGTTTCTGAAGCTGCAAATTCTGCTTCAACTGCTACTGCATCCTCACCTTGACGTCCTTCGATGATAGCGTCAGCCAATTTAGCTGTGATCAATTTAACAGCTCGGATAGCATCATCGTTAGCTGGGATGATTACATCGATATCATCTGGATCAGTGTTTGTGTCAACCATCGCTACAACTGGGATTCCCAATTTTTTAGCTTCTTTAACAGCGATTTGCTCTTTATGTGGGTCAACTACGTACATCACATCTGGGATACGAGGCATATCTTCGATACCACCCAAGAATTTTTCAAGACGTGCACGTTGTTTGTTAAGAAGTGCAACTTCTTTCTTAGGAAGAACTTCGAAAGTTCCATCTTCTTCCATACGTTTGATTTCTTTCAAACGAGCGATACGTTTTTGGATTGTTCCCCAGTTTGTAAGAGTTCCACCCAACCAACGGTGGTTGATGAAGTATTGACCTGAACGTACTGCTTCTTCAGCAACTGCATCAGCTGCTTGTTTCTTAGTACCAACGAACAATACAACTGCATCGTTAGCTGCCGCATCACGCATGAAGTCGTATGCTTGGTCAGCGTATTTTACAGTTTGTTGCAAGTCGATAACGTGGATTCCGTTACGCTCTGTAAAGATGTATTTAGCCATCTTAGGGTTCCAGCGACGAGTTTGGTGACCAAAGTGTACACCAGCCTCAAGAAGTTGTTTCATTGAAATTACTGCCATGAGTATTTCTCCTTTTTGTTTTTTTCCTCTTCTTGACTTCAACTCGCAAAACGACCCAAGAGCAACTGCTTCACAATTCATCAAGAATGAGTATTATCGTTCACACGACAATTTTCATTTTACCATACTTTTCCAATATTTTCAAGCTATTTTGATATAATTTTTAATAGTTATTGTCTCTGGTAAAAACTGAAAAAGAGGGCTCTATTCGAGTCCCTCTGTAATTAGTCTGCATAAATATATGTCACAAAACCTTCAGAAGTCGTTGTTGGATTAAACCATCCACGGTGGTTTCCAAGTGTGCGATTACCTGCATAGTTTGATTCTGATACTTGAATACGTGTTGTTGATTCAACAGCTGTAACAACCGCTACGTGTCCATATCCACCATCGTTCCAACATGCAATTGCTCCAACTTGAGGGGTTGAACCTGTACGGAAACCTGCTGCTGCTGCACTTGTGGCCCACTGTGCTCCATTACCCCAATAGTCTCCAGCCCAAGGTGCTAATGTTTTAACTCCCCAGGTACATTCTCCAATTGGATAAGTTGAGGCATCCGTGTTATATGTTGGACGTACTTTAGCCTGAACAGGTGCTACTGCAGATTCAGATACTGCTTGTACCTGTGCTGTTAGGTTTGTATTACCTGAAGCAAGTACTGATTGTTGTTGGCTAGCTTGTTTTTCTTTATAAGCTGCTTCTGCTGCCGCAGCTGCACGTGCCTCTGCCTCAGCTGCTGCTTTTTGTTCCAATAGACTTGCTTTTTCCCCTTCAGCTGTCGCTTTCTCAGCAGCAAGACTCAATTCAGCAGCTTTTAGTTCTGCCTGTTTAGTAGTCAATGCTTGAGCATCATCTGCCAATTTTTGTTGATTAGCAATTACAGTATTGATTGCTTCATTGTTTGCTACTTGTTTTTCAGAAATAGCTTTTTTATCTGCCTTTTGTTGTTCTAACATTTTGTTATTCGCAGATACGATTTCACTCATTGCAGCAACACGTGAAATAGCTTCTGTAATTGATTTTGAGTTTACGATTGTATTGATGTAGCTAGTTGCGGCTCCATTTGTTTGAGCACTACGAGCTTGTTTTTCCAAAGATTGGTTACGAGAAACAATGTTTTTAGAAAGTTCTGTAATCTCACCCTCGAGTTTCTTAGATTCTGCTTGTAATCTATCATTTTCAGATTGCAAGTTAGATTGCTCTGCTTGAATAGCAGATACTTGCTCCTGAATTTGATCAACTTGTTTTTGTGCTTCTTCTTGTTGTGCTGTTAAGTTACTAATTTTATTATCTTGAGCAGCAATTTTGTCATCAGTCGTTTCTGCATGGGCAGTCGTCAATACTGCTGCCTGGGAAACCATTACTGTACTTAATAAAAGCGAGGCTAAGATTTTTTTCTTCATGGTTAATAAATACTCCTTCTGTTTAAGACAATACTAGTATACCAAAAAAAACTCCAATAAATATTACGCCTTTGTTACATTTATATGTCGTTCTTATAGATAATATTTTTCAAAAATAAATTGAAAAACAGTAATCCATAAAAAATTTAAAATCATCGTCGGTACCAAGCTATAGACTATAAAAATCGACATGTTATCCACTGTCAGCCCTACCATAAAAGCCAAAAGATAACTACCCATTTCAAACAGGAAGGTCAGGACAATCATAGAGAGCATTCGTGTCCAACGATTCAACAAAATAACACTATTCAATTTATGAAGAAAGGCTCCCAATAAGATAAATAAGAGAGTTGCAATCCCTATTAGATGGAAAAAGTAAACATCGTAAACCAAGCCTATCACAAAACAATAGACTAGGTAGAGATACTCTGATACTTCTATCGTCTCAAACAAGAGAAATAGAAACAGAAAATGACTAGCTAAATGTACATGGGGGAAAAATGAGCCCAGAAGCTGGCTAATATGGGCGTCAATTAGAACAAAGAAAGGGAGCAATAAAAACACTCCAACCCGCTTCAACTGTCTCATTATGAATTCCCCACTAATTCTATCACATCCACATTATGAGTATCTGCACTCAATTTAACAGTTACTTCTCGTGTCAAATAGTCTGTACTATGCGTTGTGGCAACCACTTCACCAACAGGAATATCCGTAACGTTAAAGTTTCCTAATCCACCCGTTGTCACCTTATCGCCTGTACTAATATCGCTATTACTATTTAATTGACTAATTTTAAGAACTTCATTTTCCTTGTCGTAGCCAACAATAATTCCATAAATTGTAGTAGTGCCGTGTTGAATTTTAACAGAAATCTTATCAGTATTTTCCGTATTTGTCAGAAGGTTGACCATAGTAGAGTTGTCCTCCACTTTTGAAACACTCCCAATCAAGCCACCATTTGCAATAGCTAACATGTTCTCAGAAGCACCTTTTGATCTACCTGCATCTAAGGTCAACTCCTGCTTCCAAGATACCGGAGAACGCATAATAACATCTGCTGCTAAAGTCTTTGTGGCTTGCAATTTAGACCTCATATCAAGCAATTGGCGCAATTGTTCATTTTCTGTCTTTAAACTTTCCGCCTCATTTGATTTGACTTCTAACTGGTAAATCTGTTTCTTCAAACTTTCATTTTCATTATATGTTCGTGTCAAATGAGCCAAATCTGATTTGACAGAATCAAACCACCGAAAAGGTTTTTGTACAACCCTATCAACCAATGAAATTCCATCTCCTAATTTTGTCACAATTGTACTTGAATAAGTCGTCGCCAAGAGAGCTGATACAAGCAGAACAGTGACAAAAACAATAATGACATATTTTGATTTTTTAAAACGGTTCATATCCCTACCTTTATATCAAAAACTGTTACAGTAACTTTTAATCAATTCTTTAAATGCTACTAAGATTTTAAGAAAAATAAGCAACAACCAAGTACGAGAATAACAAGAATAGTCAGCGTATCCTTTCGAGTCCATTCCAATTGTCGGTATTGACTTCTGCCTTTTCCACCCTGATAACCACGCGCTTCCATAGCGATAGCTAAAGAATCTGCACGTTTTAAACTTGTTGCAAAAAGAGGAATCAAAATTGGAATCATAGCCTTCACCTTTTGAACAATGCTTCCTTCACCAAAATCCACTCCACGCGCTTTCTGTGCATTCATAATCCGCGTCGTATCATCCATCAAGGTTGGGACAAAACGTAGACTCATGGACAGCATCAATCCAATTTCATGAACTGGAACTTTCACACGCTTTAAAGGCGCTAACAAAGCTTCGACAGCTGAGGCCAAACTTAAGGGCATGGTCGTTAAGGTTAACAAAGTTGAAAAGAAAATAATCAATACAAAGCGACAAAAAATAATTCCAGCTTGTTGCAAAGCATAATCCGTGATTCTCACAAACGAAAACTCAAATAAAACATTCCCATTAGAAATGAAAAATAGTTGAAAAATAGTTGTGAAGGCAATCAAGAAAAACATAGACTTCAAGCCCTGAATAAAAAATGAAAGAGATACTCCTGACAAGGCAATAAATATCCCTGTCGCTATAAAAAGAATTAAATTCGTCAAGGGAGTATTAGCCCAGAAAACGATTAAAATCAGTAACATCATAGCAAGCAATTTGCTACGTGGATCCAATCGGTGAACAATCGAATCCCCTGGGATATAACGTCCCAAAATCATACTATCCATTTAGCGACTCCTTGAACTCCTCTATCTTAATCGGTAATCGTTTAAATGACACGCCTCTATCAGCCAATCGTTTACAAAAGGCCGTAATTTTAGGTACTCCCAACTGCACTTCTTCCATAAAGACAACATCTTGAAAGACATCACTTGGTTTTCCCCCCTTCACTAAACGTCCCTTTTCCATTACATAGACTTGATTCGCATATTCAGCAACATCATCCATCAAATGCGTTACCAAGACAATGGTCATCCCTGACTGGTGGAGTTTTTTGAACAAATTCATCAGCTCTTTTCTTCCCAGGGGATCTAGGCCTGCTGTGGGCTCATCTAAGACTAATATGGCTGGTTCCATGGCAAGTATGCCTGCAATGGCGACACGTCTCATTTGTCCACCTGATAGCTCAAACGGACTACGATCAAAAAGTGATTCATCAATTCCAACCAGAGCCAGTTTCTCACGCGCAATCTGCTCCGCATCTTCTTCAGAAACTCCAAAATTTTGCGGTCCAAAAGCAACGTCTTTCAAAACCGTTTCTTCAAAAATCTGATTTTCAGCAAACTGAAATACCAAGCCAACCTGTTTTCTAATTTGACGAATATCTTTATTTTTAGAAGTCGAGGTGATTAAGGTATCAAAAACCCTCACACTCCCTTGACTTGGCACCAATAAACCATTTAAGAGTTGTAAAATAGTTGATTTGCCACTACCTGTGTGCCCAATTAAAGCTGTATAAGAACCATCTTCAATCGTCAAAGAAACATCCGACAAAGCTGCTGAAGCTAAGGGAGTACCTTCTTGATATGTAAAACTCACATTTTCTAGAGCAATTCCCATAGCTTATCCTCTAGCTCACTTTCTGTCAAATAATTTTCAGGTAAATCATAGCCATTCTGGCTCAAAGAATATTTTAATTGATTAGCAAAAGGATTGTCTAATCCAATTTGATCTAAATCATTTCGAGAGAAAAGTTCTCTTGGGCTACTGGTTGATTCAATTTCCCCTTTTTTCATGACCAACACACGATCACTCATGGCAACTTCTTCCAAATCATGGGTAATGGAAATGACCGTCATATCATAGTCTTTCCGAATTCCTTTTACTGTCTCAATCAGTTCTCTACGTCCCTCAGGATCCAACATACTTGTTGCTTCATCTAAGATTAAAATAGCTGGTCTTAGGGCTACAACACCTGCAATGGCCACACGTTGCTTTTGGCCACCTGATAGACGCGCTGGCTCTCTCTTTTTAAAGTCCAACATGCCAACCAAATCCAGAGCTTCTTCCACTCTCTTTTTCATTTCTTGACGAGAAAGTCCCTGATTTTCCAAACCAAAGGCTACATCATCTTCAACAGTCGCTCCAACAAATTGATTATCTGGATTTTGAAAAACCATACCGATTTGACGACGTATATTCCAAACATTTTCCTCAGTCAGCCGTTTGCCATCAATTACAATCTCTCCGGATTCTGCTTCCAGTAAACCATCAATTAAGCGAACCGTCGTTGATTTACCACTACCATTATGTCCTACAATCGAAAGCCATTCTCCACGTTTCACGTGAAACGTAATATCCTTCACATCATAGTATTCCTGATTTTCCTTATAACGAAAAGAAAGATTTTTTACATCAATTATTGATTTCATTTCGAACCAAATGTCCCTTTAAATACATAGGCACTACCCTTAAAATAATCATAGCCAGAGTAGATAGTGAAAAATAAGGCTACATAAAGTAGAACTTGACCAAGCAAAGTCCAATGTAATAGCAAGAAAATAATCGCAAACATCTGACTAAAAGTTTTAATTTTTCCAGGCATTGCTGCTGCTAAAACTGTTCCTCCAGTTTCAACCAGTAACAGCCTTAAACCTGTCACAGCTAACTCTCGACAGATAATCACTGCAACAATCCAAGCCGGAGCCATACCTAGCTCAATCAACATAATAAAAGCCGACATAACTAGTAGTTTATCCGCCATAGGATCTGCAAATTTACCGAAATTACTGACCACATTCCATTTACGAGCTAAATATCCGTCTAAATAATCTGTAATACTGGCAATAGCAAAGATAATAGCCGCCACTATATGACTCTCTATCGAATTTCCTACTGTTAAAATAAAGATAAAAATAGGTATAAAGAGAATTCGACCTATTGTTAAGAGATTGGGAATTTGTTCTTTTTTCATTCGTTTTTCCTTAATTTTTAGTAAAGGTTACAGTGATTTGCCCAGTCTGCGCTGTTAACTTCGACAAATCAACAGTCTGATTATCTACTGTCAAAGTAACACCTTTTACAACACCTAACGTAATGGTTACAGGACTTTTAGTTGCAACTGTTGCTTCTGCACTTTTATTATCCGGTGATAAGGTTACACCGCCCTCAAGTTCGCTTTCTGAAACGCTGACCCAACTTGTAACATCTGAAACTGCCAATTGCAGTTTAACTGTTTCCTTACTTGTCTTATAAGCGATTTCTACATGATTTCCTTCACCTGATACACTTATAGCTGATTCTATACTAGAAGAACTACTAGATGAACTACTACTTGAGGAGTGGGGAACAGAGCTAGTTGAACTTATCGAACTTGTTGATTGAACCACACTGTAATTAGAAAGAGAAGGCCCCTCTGGTTGGGTTTGAATATAGTTCCAAACATAATAGGTCACAAAAATTAAAATAGATAAGGCAAAAAGGATAAAATAAAATAAAGGTAAAAAGGATGTTTTTTTCTTCTTTTTCTTACTTGAACGTCTACGACCTGTCAACTCGTCTTCATCAACATCTACTTCCTCATAAGTAATCATACTCCCAGAATCATAAGCATCCAAGACAATTTGGTCATCTAACTCAACAGCCCATGCATATTTTCTCAAGAAAGAACGCGTGTAAAAAGGACTTGGAAGTTGATCGAAATCGTCTGCTTCCATTGCTTCCAACATATCTAACTGGATTTCTGTCTTTTTCTGCAATTCATCTAAACTCAATCCCTGATTGATTCTAGCTAATCGTAAAACCTCACCAATTGTTTTTTTCCTCATACTTGTCATCCCTTCTTTCTAGTATCTATTATGATAGGTTACTACGATGGGAATATTGTAAAATCAACTATATCCCCTTCATCTATTAAGTGATGTCCTGCTTCAAGGACATCCTCTAAAGTAATTTCCTGTAAAATCTTTGGTAAGTCAAAAATTGTCTCACCATGTTCAAAAGCATCATATTGCGTTGCAATAAATTCAAGAGAGTTCATGCTACTGAAAAATTCGCCAAACATCTCTCTTTTGATAATATCTAAATGTTCCTCTGTAATATCTAAATCCTTTGTAAAATTACGAATAGCCTTCCTGAATTGATGAGACAAAGCAACTGGCTCTTTCGTATCCATTGTCAACATGACAAAATGAAAGCGACTTGTTACTTCAATTTCAAGAGATAGGGAAGCATCTAATTTACCTGATTCATAACATTTTTGAAAACGATCCGAAGTCCAACCAAACATCATTGCAAACAATAATTTTAATAAAATATGATGTCGATAGCAATCCGCCTCAGCAACTTCTCGCTTACCTCTAACTCCAATCGCTAGTTTGGGAGAAGATACTTCCATTCTCATACTATCTGTTGGTTTTACATCTTGTAAAAGCAACTTTTCTCTTGCTACTTCCTGAACATCTAAATCTTTCAATTCTTTTCTTTCAAAATAGTCCTGTACTTGATCCACATCAAAATTGCCAACTAAAAACAGAGACATGTTTACAGGTTTGTAAAACTTTGTAAAATTTTCTTGCAAATTCGTTAGATGGATTTGGGAAATGGACTCCTCACTTCCAACTATATCCGTTGCTAAAGGTGTGCCAGGATATAAATTCGCTAAGGTTGAAAAGAATAAACACGAATCTGGATCATCTTGATACATTTCTCGTTCTTGCTGGATAATATCCTGCTCTCTCAAAATGGAATCTTCAGTAAAGTGTGCTGATGTTACCAATTCATCAAGTAAGTCTAAATTCTCTAAGAGATAATCCGTTGCTGAAAAAAGATAGTTTGTTTTTGTAAAGCTTGTAAAGGCATTACTATCTGCACCTAGACTCGTAAAAGCAGACATCAAATCGCTAGCATCTTCTCTTTCAAATAATTTATGTTCAAGAAAATGAGCAATTCCCGCAGGATATTGTTTTACATCTCCGTCAACTTCTGTGACAAGCGTATCTACCGAACCAAACTGGACAGTTACACTCCCGTAAACCTCTTTAAATTCCTTTTTAGGCAAAAGAGCAACTGTCAATCCATTCGACAAACGAGTTCGATAAACCATTTCTTTTACAGCTGGATAGTATTTTTCTTCAAAAACAACCTTTGTCATTCTATTCCTTCCATAAAGTAAATCGCTTGTAGTTTCACATTATTAGCTGCTCTACAAATATCATCTTTGTCAACTTGCTCGAGTTTTGCAATCCAACCTTTAAAGTCTGCTGAAGATTTTCCAAGTAAGGCATTTTGATAAGCACGTTCAATCAATGAACCTTGATTATCTTGAGAAAGCAACAAAGACCGACGAATCATTTCCTTGGTCTGCTCTAGCTCAAGCTCTGTAAAATAACCTTTTTTAAAATCAAGTAATTGATTATTCATCATTTTTCGAGCCTGATTCCTATTTTCTCGATTGATACCAGCATACATCCTCAAAAATCCACTAAATAAATCAAGCTGACTTGAAATAGTATAAGCCAATCCAGCATTTTCACGGACATTTGTAAATAGTTTAGAGTGAGCAAATCCACCAAGTAAACCATTCATTACAATCATGGGTAAATGTTGCTCATCACCATATTCAGAAGGGCAATGATATCCCAACTCTAAAATAGACTGTCCCACATTTTTCCTAACCATGCCTTCTTGCAAGATATTGGAATAAGGTTGGCAATATTGAATCTTCACATCTACTTCTCGACCTTTAAAGCCAAATGATTCTAATACATTTTGAATTTCAACCTCATTAAAGTCACCTAGGAAAAAGAAATCTATTCGATCATTGGCCAAAAATTCTTGGAAACAAGAATAAGAACTTTGTGGAGTTTCAGCTAAAATACGATTTCGTAAATCACTATACTCCAATTGGAGACGTTCGTCATGAAAAAATAATTTGTCTAATTCTTTATGTGAAAAATAAAAAGAATCATCCATATCTGCTGCTAAACTTGCTAGCAATTGTTTTTTCTCAATTTCAAATAAGGCTGGATCAAACCCATTATCAACTACTACGGGTGAAAAAAGAGTTTCTTTTACAAGTTCCAAAACCTGAGAAGTTAGCACATTTTTCCTACTTAAAAACTCATCACGAACATAGGTAAATGTCAATTCTACAATATGACTTTGCCCTCTTCTGAAACAATTGGTTGACATATCTGTACCGTATAGACTGGCCAAGTGTCTCCTCAAAGCTTGAGAAGTAGGGTACATCAGATTAGCAGTCTCTAGCATACTCGCACTCAACATGCGACCTGCAATCGTATCGAGGGATAATGGAGCTGTAAAACGCACGGTAATTTTGTTCGTTTTAAATTTCTTTGATTGGATAAAATGTGTTGAAATTCCATACACTAACTCCATGATTCACCTCCTTATATACAGACTTCTATTATATCACGAAAACCTGAAATTTTCTTGTTCTCTGTAACAGTTTTGAAATAAAAATCGCTTACATTTCTCCCTGTTTCTCTCACTATTTTTAGGAAAATATGGTATAATACCAAAGATTGAGGTGAATTATGGAATACAAATTATTTGAAGAATTTATTACCCTCCAAGCACTACTCAAAGAACTTGGAATTACACATAGCGGAGGAGCTATCAAATCCTTTCTCTCTGAACATTCTGTTTACTTTAATGGGGAATTAGAGAGTCGTCGCGGTAAAAAACTTCGTATTGGTGATAAAGTTGACATCCCTGACATGAATATTGACATCTTGTTGACACAACCTACTTCTGAGGAGCAAGATGAATATCAAGCTGATAAAGTTGAAAAAGAACGAATCGCTAAACTTGTTAAGGAGATGAATAAAGGAGTAAAAAAAGATAAATCAAAACCTACTTCATCACCCAAAAGCAAACAAGCTCCGCGATTCCCTGGTAGATAATCATGTGGCTACAACACCTATCTCTCAAAACTTTTCGTAACTACAAAGAGACGAAAATAGACTTTAATCCTAAATTAAATGTCTTTTTAGGACGTAATGCACAAGGTAAAACAAATATGTTAGAGGCTATCTATTTTTTAGCCTTAACACGTAGCCATCGAACTCGAACAGATAAAAATCTCATTCATTTTGATGAGGAACAACTTCATCTTTCAGGTCTTGTTCAGAAAAAAACGGGATCTATTCCTCTCGAAATTGAACTAACACAAAAAGGGCGTGTGACAAAAGTTAATCACTTAAAACAGGCACGACTTTCAGATTATGTAGGACACATGAATGTTGTCTTATTTGCTCCTGAAGATTTACAACTAATTAAGGGAGCACCTTCGGTTCGACGAAAATTTATTGATATGGAGCTTGGGCAAATTAAGCCAATCTATTTATCAGATTTAACCAATTATAATCACATCCTAAAACAAAGAAACACTTATCTAAAATCAGCTCAAACAATAGATGAAACCTTCCTTTCAGTGTTGGATGATCAGCTAGTTGATTATGGATGTCGTGTGATGAATCACCGCTTAGATTTCATAAAAAAACTAGAACATTTTGGCCATAAGAAACATTTTGAACTTTCTAATCAGATTGAAGAGTTGTCAATATCCTATCAATCTTCTGTAAAGATAACTGACAAGGAAGACTTATCTGAATCTTTCAAAATCGCTTTAGAAAAAAGTAAATCTAGAGATTTATTTAAAAGAAATACTGGTGTTGGTCCTCATCGAGATGATATTTCTTTTTATATAAATGGGATGGATGCTAGTTTTGGAAGTCAAGGTCAACATCGTAGTCTCGTCCTCTCGATAAAATTAGCAGAAATCGAATTAATGGAAAGCATCACTACAGAATCTCCAATATTACTGCTTGACGATGTTATGAGCGAACTTGACAACACTAGACAACTAAAATTATTAGAAACGATTTCTCAGTCAATCCAAACCTTTATCACGACAACAAGCTTAGATCATCTTCAAAATCTACCAGAAAATCTAAGTATTTTCACTATTCAAGATGGTAAAGTTATTGTAAATAAAACTTGACAACATTGTAAAAGAACTCCTGTTTTTGCAGGAGTTCTTTTCATTTCTTTTACATAGAATAATTTGGCGCCTCATTAGTAATTTGTACATCGTGAGGGTGGCTTTCTTTCAAACCAGCACCAGACATTTCAATAAATTGAGCATTATCGTGTAGTTCTTTAAGGTTAGCTGCACCACAGTAACCCATACCAGAGCGAATACCGCCAATCATTTGGAAGACAATATCAGCTGCCGCACCTTTATAAGCAACACGACCTTCAATTCCTTCTGGAACAAGTTTGTTTGCTTCATTAACAGAACCTTGGAAGTAACGATCGCTTGAGCCTTTTTTCATAGCAGCAATTGATCCCATACCACGGTAAGTCTTGAACTTACGTCCTTGGAAGATTTCAGTTTCACCTGGTGCTTCGTCTGTTCCAGCAAACATTGATCCAAGCATAACAGCATTTCCACCAGCCGCAAGTGCTTTTACAATATCTCCAGAATACTTGATTCCACCGTCAGCAATGATAGTCTTACCATATTCACGCGCAACAGCTGCAGCATCGTAGATAGCTGTTACTTGCGGAACACCAACACCAGCAATTACTCGAGTAGTACAGATAGAACCTGGTCCAATACCAACCTTGACAACATCTACACCTGCTTCATAAAGGGCACGTGCACCTTCAGCAGTTGCAATATTTCCAGCAATCAAAGTACGATCTGGGAAGTGAGCACGAATCTCAGCAATTTTACGCAAGACACCTGCAGAATGACCATGTGCAGTATCAATAACAATCGCATCCGCCCCTGCCTCAAAAAGCGCCTCTGCACGTTCAAAGGTATCTGAAGTAACACCTACTGCACCTGCAACTAGTAGACGACCAAACTCATCTTTAGCAGCATTTGGAAACTCAATAACCTTTTCAATATCTTTGATAGTAATCAAACCAGAAAGACGACCTTCTTCATCTACCAACGGAAGCTTTTCAATACGGTGTTCTTGAAGAATGCTCTCAGCTATTGCAAGATCTGTACCCACAGGAGCAGTCACAAGATTTTCACTAGTCATATGGTTTGAAATTGGTTGATTATAATCTGAAATAAAACGAAGATCTCGGTTTGTCAAAATACCAACCAATTTACGATTTTCAAGTGTTTCAACAACTGGAACACCACTGATGCGGTAACGACCCATAAGCTCATCTGCTTCAGCAATTGTATGTTCAGGCGTCAAGAAGAACGGATCAATAATAACCCCATTTTCAGAACGTTTTACCTTACGAACCTCGTCTGCTTGTTGAGCAATTGACATGTTTTTATGGATAACTCCGAGACCACCTGCACGAGCAATAGCAATGGCCATTTGACTCTCTGTAACTGTGTCCATGGCAGCGGTAATAATTGGGATATTTAAAGTCAGATTATCTGCCAATTTAGTTGTTAAATCTGCATCGTTAGGCAACACATGACTTTCAGCTGGAATAAGCAATACATCATCAAAGGTAAAACCTTTTTTCAAAAATTTAGTGTCCCAATTAGACATTCGAAGTTTCCTCTTTTCTTTCTTTTTGAGCTTGACTCTTTTTATATTGTATCTATCATACCATTCTATAAAAATTTGTCAAATGTTACAGGGGTAAATAAAAAACTATCTTTTCTTTGAGATAGAAATGATAGTTTCTTATAAAATAAACTTAGTTAAAGTAATGAAGTCCCATTGCCCCTTTAACCTCAGATAGGGTTTGACCCGCAACTTCACGCGCTCTTTCACTACCTTTTTGAAGCATATTATAAACTTCTCCCATATCCTTAGCAAATTCGATACGGCGCTCACGAATAGGACCCAGTTCACGTTCTAGTATTTCAAGTAGATAACGCTTGGTCTTCACATCACCAAGACCACCTCGTTGATAATGTTCTTTCATGTCAGCAATTTCTTGAGCATCTTCTGGGCGACCAAAAACATCTAGATAATGGAAAACCATATTTCCCTCAATCTTACCTGGATCTTCCACTCGAATATGATCTGGATCTGTATACATACTCATTACTTTTTTACGCAAAGTATCCGCATCATCAGCTAAATAAATACCATTATTAAGGGATTTAGACATTTTAGCATTTCCATCTAAACCAGGTAAACGACCCGCTCTCTCATTTTCTGGATAAATACCTTCCGGTTCTACCAAGACATCACAGTTATATGCATTGTTAAAAGAACGAACAATTTCACGAGTTTGCTCAATCATTGGCTTCTGATCTGTCCCAACAGGAACATAATCAGCTTTGAAAGCTGTGATGTCAGCTGCTTGAGCTATTGGATAGACCAAGAATCCTGTCGGAATGCTTTCTCCAAATCCTTTCTGAGCAATTTCTGTCTTGACAGTTGGATTACGCTCCAGACGTGCTAATGAAACCAGATTCATATAATACATAGACAACTCAGCCAACTCTGGAATCTGGCTTTGAATAAAAATAGTTGACTTACTTGGATCCAATCCAACTGCAAGGTAATCCAAAGCCACATTTCCGATAGACTCTACAATGGTTTGAGGATCTTTGGCATGATCTGTCAAGGCTTGTTGGTCAGCCAAGAACACAAACATATCATACTTATCCTCTTCCTGTAATAATACTCGATTTTTGAGACTTCCAACATAATGTCCAATATGCAATTTTCCTGTTGGACGGTCTCCTGTTAAAATAATGGGTTTAGTCATTTTGTTCTCCTTCGATATAGTCCCTTCAATTATAGCATTTTTTTAATGAAATAACCGCAATTTATCAAAATAAATCAACCTTACTATTCACGGATTTGTGTAAAGTATAATGTAAATATAATTTACACAAAATTGACAGATAAAAATTTGAATATTTCCGTATTTTCTAGTAGAATAAATATATTACACATAAAATATATTACACATATAGGAGAAAAACATTGCTTACAGTATCTGATGTTTCACTACGTTTTAGTGATCGCAAACTTTTTGATGATGTCAATATCAAATTTACAGAAGGAAATACTTATGGATTAATCGGTGCTAATGGTGCCGGAAAATCAACCTTTTTAAAAATTTTAGCTGGAGATATCGAACCTACTACTGGTCACATCTCTCTTGGTCCAGATGAGCGTCTCTCTGTTCTCCGTCAAAATCACTTTGACTATGAAGATGAACGTGCCATTGATGTCGTTATCATGGGAAATGAAAAACTTTATAGCATCATGAAAGAGAAAGATGCTATCTACATGAAGGAAGATTTCTCAGACGAGGACGGGGTTCGTGCTGCCGAACTCGAAGGAGAGTTTGCTGAGCTTGGAGGCTGGGAAGCAGAAAGCGAAGCCTCTCAACTCCTTCAAAACCTAAACATTCCAGAAGAATTACACTACCAAAACATGAGCGAATTGGCCAACGGTGAGAAAGTAAAGGTTCTCCTTGCCAAAGCACTTTTTGGTAAACCTGATGTTCTTCTTTTGGACGAGCCTACCAACGGTTTGGATATCCAATCGATTACTTGGTTAGAAGACTTCTTGATTGACTTTGATAACACAGTTATCGTAGTATCCCACGACCGTCACTTCTTAAACAAAGTATGTACTCACATGGCCGACCTTGACTTCGGAAAAATCAAACTCTATGTCGGAAACTATGACTTCTGGAAGGAATCTTCTGAACTCGCTGCTAAATTGCTAGCAGACCGTAATGCCAAAGCAGAAGAAAAAATTAAACAATTGCAAGAGTTCGTTGCTCGTTTCTCTGCTAATGCTTCTAAATCAAGACAAGCAACATCACGTAAGAAAATGCTTGATAAGATTGAACTTGAAGAAATTGTACCATCTAGTCGTAAATATCCATTTATCAACTTTAAAGCGGAGCGTGAGATTGGTAATGATCTCTTGACAGTAGAAAATCTAACTGTAAAGATTGATGGTGAGACTATTTTAGATAATATCAGCTTTATTTTGCGTCCAGGTGATAAAACAGCGCTTATTGGACAAAATGATATCCAAACGACTGCATTGATTCGTGCAATCATGGGAGACATTGACTATGAAGGAACTGTCAAGTGGGGAGTTACTACTAGCCGTTCTTACTTGCCAAAAGATAACTCGGCCGATTTTGCAGGGGGAGAGTCAATCCTTGACTGGTTGCGTCAATTCGCAAGTAAAGAAGAAGATGACAATACTTTCCTACGTGGCTTCCTTGGCCGTATGCTCTTCTCTGGAGATGAGGTTAACAAACCTGTCAACGTCTTGTCAGGGGGAGAAAAAGTTCGTGTCATGCTTTCAAAACTCATGCTCTTAAAATCAAATGTCCTTGTCCTCGATGATCCAACAAATCACTTGGACTTGGAATCTATCTCAAGCTTGAATGATGGATTGAAAAACTTTAAAGAATCAATCATCTTTGCCAGCCATGACCACGAGTTTATTCAAACTTTGGCTAACCATATCATTGTCTTGTCTAAAAATGGCGTCATCGACCGTATCGATGAAACCTACGATGAATTCCTAGAAAATGCAGAAGTACAAGCAAAAGTTAAAGAACTTTGGAAAGACTAAATAAAACTTCAAAACTCAGTTGGGTTAACCAGCTGAGTTTTCTAACATTTTATGAGGTAACATGAAATTATTTTTTAAAACATATTGGACCTATTTTGTTTCTTTCATCATTCCCATAATCATTATGATAGGAGTATACCTATCTCAAGGTATCTACTGGAATAGCGACAACTCTCCTCTATTAGGAGATGGTTTTCATCAATACGTTATTTTTGATGTAGCTTTACGAAATATCCTACATGGAAATGGTAGTCTGTTTTACACCTTTACAAGTGGCCTCGGATTAAATTTCTATGCCCTATCTAGTTATTACTTGGGAAGTTTCCTTTCACCTCTAGTTTACTTTTTTGATCTAATGAATATGCCAGATACTGTCTATCTGACAACTCTCTTAAAATTTGGATTGATTGGACTGTCAACTTACTTTAGTTTAAATAAATTATTTCAATCGATTCCTAAGCCTTTAAAACTAGCTTTATCTACTTCCTATGCTCTGATGAGTTTCACTGTCAGTCAATTAGAGATAAAAACCTGGCTAGATGTTTTTATCTTGATTCCTTTAATTATAACTGGTTTACATCTGCTGATAACTGAAAAGAAATTCCTATTGTACTTTACAAGTCTGTCAATTTTGTTTATTCAAAATTATTATTTTGGATATATGACAGTATTGTTTCTTATTTTCTGGTATCTCTGTCAAATTTCGTGGGACTTTAAGACTCGAAAATCATCTGTTCTTGATTTCATAGTTATCTCCTTTTTAGCTGGTATGGCTAGTTTGATTCTGACTCTTCCTACTCTGTTTGATTTACAGACACATGGGGAAAAATTGACTGAAGTTACAAAGTTTCAAACTGAAAGTAGCTGGTATCTTGATCTCTTTGCTAAGCAATTCATCGGTTCCTTTGATACAACAAAGTATGGGGCTATTCCAATGATTTTTGTAGGACTACTTCCCTTTATTTTGACCATTTTATTTTTTACGCTGAAATCCATTAAGTTTCACGTGAAACTTATCTATGCAATCTTCTTTGAATTTCTAATTGCTAGCTTTTATATAGAAGCTCTTGATTTATTTTGGCAAGGCATGCATACTCCAAACATGTTTTTACATCGCTATGCTTGGATTTTCTCTACCTTGTTAATTTACACAGCAGCGGAAGTCTTAAATCGTCTGAAAGAAATTAAAATCTGGAATTTTTTAGTTTCGCTTTTTCTTATAGTAACAGGATTTTTAGCTACCATATATCTAAAATCACATTATTCTTTTTTAACAGATTTGAATATTCTGCTTACTCTTGAATTTTTGGTTGTCTATTCGCTTTTACTCCTTGCAGTTATCAAAAAGTTTATCTCTGTAAATCTATTTGCCATTCTAATCTCTTTATTTATAATGGTTGAAATGAGTTTAAATGCTTCATCTCAAATAGACGGAATTGCTAAAGAATGGGGTTTTGCTTCTCGAAGTTCATATAATCGAGATATCCCAGCTATGGAATCTTTCTCAACATATATTGGAAATCAATTTACTCGTAGTGAGAAACTAGAAACTCAAACAGGAAATGACAGTATGAAATTCAACTACAATGGAATCTCTCAATTTTCATCTGTTCGAAATCGTTCAGCAAGCTCTACTTTGGATAAACTTGGGTTTAAATCCTCTGGGACTAATCTCAATCTACGCTATGCAAATAATAGTATTTTGGCTGATAGTTTATTTGGCATCCAGTACAATATCTCAGAAAACCCTATTGATAAGTATGGTTTCCAAGATGTATATCAAAAAGATAATCTTACCCTATATGAAAATCAATACTCCCTTCCGATTGCATTTGCTAGTCAATCTGTTTACAATGATGTCAAGTTCAATGAACACACTTTGGATAATCAGGCCTCGTTTTTAAATCAACTTGCTAACGTCGATTTTGATTATTTTTCTCCAATCCCCTATGAAAAAACTGAAAATACTAATGATTTGACTAGTGTCACAAGTTCTTCAAATGAGGATGCATCAATACAGTATCAAATTGAAGTGCCAGAAAACAGCCAAGTTTATCTTTCTTTCACAAACCTTCACTTTTCTAATGACAAACAAAAGAAGGTTGACATCCTTGTCAATGGAAAAAAGAAAACTTTTACAACTGATAATGTCTTCTCCTTCTTTAATCTAGGCTATACAAAAGATACAAAAACTTTTAATATTCATGTTAGTTTCCCTGGAAATTCACAAGTATCATTTGAATCTCCTACCTTCTACCGTTTAGATACCCAAACTTTAACTGAGGCAATTCAAAAAATTAAAGAACAACCTGTCACAGTATCAACTTCTAAAAACAATGTTTTTGCTACATATGATGTCCAACAAGATACATCTATTTTTTTCACTATTCCTTATGACAAAGGTTGGTCTGCCTACCAAGATGATAAGAAAATAGAAATGAAACAAGCTCAAACTGGCTTTATGAAAGTTGACGTTCCTAAGGGAAAAGGAACTATTACACTTTCCTTTATTCCCAATGGTTTTATTACTGGAGCAATCTGTTCCTTTACTTCTCTTTTACTATTTGGAATCTATAATCACAAACGAAAATCATCTAAGACATAAAAAAATCGACCAGTTGGTCGATTTTTTTAATCTTCTTCCATTTTCTTAGGTTGATAGGCTAGCATACCTAAACAAATAAATAGTACTAATATAACGGCAAGGAAAATAACTTGATGATGAATATTTCCTGTCATAGAGATTGTTTGTCGTAATCCCGAAACTGAATAACTCATTGGTAACCAGGGATTAATAGCTCTAAAGAAATCATTTGTCAAGGCAAGTGGATAAGTACCTGCACTTGATGCTAACTGTAATAAAAGCAAGATAAGAGAAAAGAAAGCTCCTATACGACTATTCCATGTTGTTAAAGCGGTCACCATGGACATGAATACTAAACTTGTTAGGATAATGAGAATAAATGTTCTCATCTCATGATTTGCAGTTAAACCAATAAGATGAACTCCTCCATATACCAAAATTCCTGCTAAAACAGCTATAATACCATTTATTTCTGCTCGAGATTTCAACCAAGCCCAACGGCTCTCTGGATGACGTCCTGAAGGCAACTTCGCAAAGATCATATTCGTTGATATTGCTGCAACAAAGAGAGCAACTGATATCATATAAGGAGCCATTGCAATTCCATTTACAGGAACTTGGTCATTGTCAGTTTTGGATAGACTGAGAGGATTTGACAAAATCTCTGCATTTTTAGATTCTGTTGATGCTGACTTGAGTTGATCACTAGCATTACTTAGTCCTTGTCCTAAAGAAGCAGCTCCTGTCTGTAAACCTTCCAATCCAGAAGTTAACTTTGTTCCACCTTCTGCTAGTTTCCCAGATCCATCTGCCAATTTATTAGCTCCATTCTCTAATTGAGAAGCACCTGAAAGTAACTGACTGGATTTGTCTGCTAATTTCCCAGATCCTGATTGTAATTTATCAATTCCTGCTATCAATTCTTGACTCTTTTGATTCAATTGGTTAGAGCCAGTTGATAATTTTTCAATACCAGATACTAATTCTGGAGTTTTTTCAACTAATTGACCAACTCCTGCTGTCAAGTTAGAAGATTTTTGTGTCAAGGTAGTTGAGCCTGAAACTAGTTGATCCAGACTACCTGTCAAGGTGGAATTCTTTTCACTTAGTTGACTTGCGCCTTGAGAAACTTTATCAACACCTGCAGTATATGCATTTACACCCGATGTAATCGACTGACTGGCAGGAACTAATTTGCTAGCAACAGCTCCTTGTATCTCTGTTAATCCACTTGTCAATCCTGTCAAAGAAGTAGAAGCAAGCGGTAATACTTGATTAGCTTGATTTTTTAAAGTCGAAAGATTAGAAGATTGATTTTGTAAGTTTTCTAAACTTCCTTGTAAACCTTGAACTAAAGCTACAATTGACTGTGCTGATTGAATACTATCAGTCGAATTTTGAGATACAGAAGCACTTATCTCAGCTTGTTGCTCACTTGTCAATGATTGATAAGCTGCTGTCGATTGAATATTGGCTAATGTAGTTGCTTTTTCAGACTGAGCACTTGCTAACATTTGATTAGAAAGAGATGCTATACTTGATAAAACAGAATCTAATTGTTTTGTATCTCCAACATCAATATTTTGAATAACTTGATTTAACTGATTCAGACCAGAAGATAATTGATTAATTTGATCTTTTTTCCCAGACGAAGCATCTAACTTGCTAGAAAGTTGTTGAATTCCTTCACTTAATTGCTCCATACCCATTCGAAGTGTAGCTGATTGATTGGATAACTGATTAGCACCTGTTGCAAGATTTCCCACTCCATTGGTGTAGGCACTAACACCAGATGAAAATTGATTAAGACCAGCATTAAGCTGAGAAACACCGCCAGTATAGGATTCTACACCAGTATATAACTGATTGATTCCTCTTACTAATTCAGGACTTTTAGAAGATAATTGACCTAATCCGCTATCTAATTGACTCACTGCACCAGTATATGTAACTAAACCACTATTAAAATTTCCTAAGCCAAGATGAAGTTGTTCAACACCAGAAACATAAGCAGATAATCCTTTAGTAAACTGCTCCGTTCCATTTGAAAAGGTTAAACTTGAAGCTGCTAAAGAGTGTAGGTTAGTAGTTAATGTTTGACTTCCTGTCACTAACTGATTCACTCCATCAGTTAATTTTTCACTACCAGAAGCTGCTTGACTCATACCATCCTTTAAATTGACCATTTTGTTGAATAAAGCTTTAGTATAGGTCTCGGTTACATTGGTAGAAACACTCTGCTTTAATTGTGTCATTGCAGAATCACTCATCTTGCTGGCAATAAAACTATGACCACTTGAAGTCTGATAATCGATTTGCATTTGCTCTGGATGATCCGTTAAAATAGAAGCTGCTTTTTCAGATAAATCACTTGGTAAAGTCACTACCATATAGTAATCGCCATCTTCCAATCCCTTCTTTCCTTCCTCTTCATCTACAAAATGAAAATCCAAGGTTTTATTTTCTTTTAAATTGGTCACCATGTCTTTTCCTATAGACATGCTATTACCATTATAGGAAGCATCTTTATCATGATTGACAACTGCCACAGGTAAGTCAGACAATTGACCATATGGATCCCACATTGAGGACAAAAATATGATATTGTACAGAGCTGGAATAAGAGAAATCCCTATCATGACAATAATAAAGGTTGGTTTTTTAAAAATTGCTTTCCATTCTTTAAACATAGTTTCTCCTTTTTTAAACATATTGTCTAAAATTTTGATATAATAGATTATACAATAAAAAATCTAAATTACAAGATAAAAAATCCATTTTTAGACATATAGTCTAATTTGTTTACAAGGAGGAAATATGAAAGAAAGTAACAAACGCTTAAAAACAAAGCGAACTATTGAAAATGCTATGGTACAATTACTGATGGAACAGCCATTTGATCAAATTTCTACTGTCAAGTTAGCAGAAAAAGCCGGAATTAGTCGTTCCAGCTTCTATACGCACTATAAGGATAAGTATGATATGATCGAGCACTATCAAAGTAAGCTATTTCATACATTTGAATATATTTTTCAAAAACATGCTCATCACAAAAGAGATGCTATTTTAGAAGTATTTGAATATCTAGAATCAGAACCACTTCTGGCTGCCCTTCTTTCTGAAAATGGGACTAAAGAAATCCAAAATTTCTTACGAAATAAACTTCATATCATGCTTAGTACGGATTTACAAAAACGCTTTATGCAACTAAATCTAAATACCACTGAATTAGAATATAGTAGCATCTATCTAACTCATGCACTTTTTGGTGTTTGTCAAACTTGGATTGCACACGGAAAAAAAGAAAGTCCTCAAGAAATAACAGACTTCCTTATGATGATGCTTGGTGATACAAATTGATACAAAAAGAGGAACACAGTTGTGTTCCCTTTTATCTATACTCCGCCAGTAGGACTCGAACCTACGACATCATGATTAACAGTCATGCGCTACTACCAACTGAGCTATGGCGGATAAAATAGTCCGTACGGGATTCGAACCCGTGTTACCGCCGTGAAAAGGCGGTGTCTTAACCCCTTGACCAACGGACCTTCTATCTGTAGCAGATATAACCATTATATCAATTTCTTACTAATTGTCAATCACTTTTGAGATTTTTTCTCTAAAATATCTTTTAACTTTCTAATTTTTAACCTCGAAATAGGACAGCGATGGTCTTCATAGAAAACAACTTCTAGATTCTTTCGATCAATTTCTCTGATATTGCCTATATTTACCAAAAATGACTTATGAGGAGAATAAAATCGCTGAGTATGTTTGTCCTTTTCCTGAATATCTGTCATGGTACCGTAAAACTCTTTGGCAAAATTCTTACCAATAATGCGCAATTTATGAGAGACTCCTGTTGTCTCAATATACAAAATATCATGGTAAGGGATTTTTAAATCATTTCCCTTATAATTGTAGTCAAAATAATCTACAACATCTTCATTTTCAAGTAACATACTCTTCGTGTAGAAGATATTTTGCTCAATTCTCTTCTTAAACATCTCATCATTGATATCCTTATCAACAAAATCTAGGGCTGATACTTGATATTTATAGGTCAAAGTCGCAAACTCTGATCTACTGGTGATAAAGACGATAATAGCGTAAGGATTGTAATGACGAATGAGCTGAGCCACTTCAAATCCCTTTTTCTCAATTCCATGAATATCGATATCTAGGAAATAAAGCTGATTTACTTCATCATTTTCAATGTATTCTTCAAATTCACGGACTTTTCCTGTTGTCTTGTATGATATTGGAATATTCGATTCTTTCGAAATTTCATCCAATATTCTTTCTAGTCTCACTTGATGTTCAATAACATCCTCTAAAATTAAAACTTTCATTCAAATTCCCTCTTAAATCTAATAATTTGTCTAAATGTACTGCCTTCCATCTCTGTTTCTAAAATAATATTGTTGTACTTATCTAGTAGTTCTTTCACATTATTTAGGCCGACTCCGCGATTTCTTCCCTTAGTGGAGAATCCTAAGGCAAATAGATCTCCTGAAGGAGTCATCGTCATTTTACATGAATTCTGAATCACAATCACTGTTTCAGTTTCCATCTTAATAACTGCCACTTCCATCTGCTTTTTATAACTATCAGCCGATCCTTCGACAGCATTATTCAATAAAACGCTCATAATACGAACCAAATCCAATAGTTCAATTGGGAGCTTGGTAATCGTATCTTTTACTTCCAGTGTAAACTCTACACCATTATTTCGAGCATAGACAATGGACTGAGCAACCAAACTTCGTAAAGCTGAATCTTCTATGTTGTTCAAATCAAAGTAAGTGTACTTATCTGAACGCAGTTTATGATTAGCTTTAACCAAAACTTCGTTGTAAACTCTGTCAATTTCCTGTAAATTACCACTGTCAATTGCCATATGCATACTGACAAGCATCCCAGCATAATCATGTCGAAAACCACGAATTTCATTATACAGACCGACAATTTCATCTGTATAATTCTGTAAATGTTTCTGTTCAAATTTCTTCTGCTTCAACGCAATCTCTTTTTCTATTTGTTCTTTATGCGAATTCATTGCAAAGAAGGTCAAAAGGAGAGAGATAAAGACAATAGATGACAAAATACTTCCAAAACTATTCAAATGTTTAATCGTACTTACCATATCTGAAACGAAAGATGCAGTATGGAGCAGTAGTAAAGCAAAAAATACTTTTTTCAAGAAGGGATAAAGGTAGTCCTTATCAAAATAGTTTAGTTCTAGATGGAAATAATGAATGATTGTTACGATAACGACATAGGTCAATACCGTTACAACGAAAAAGAATGGGTAATAATATTGTAAAACAAAATTGTCTCCTGTTATAGAGGAGAAAGTTACGGACAGAAAGTTATGAGTGCTCTCATATAAAAGAGATAGTAGTAAACTTAGAAATAGTCCTCTATCCCTCTCATACTGTTTCATCCATCGAAAATAGGAATATAAGCCCAAAGGAAGTAAAAATGTTGCAGTCCCTAACCCATCCAAATTTAGAAGATAAAAGGAAAGTTCAAGTACTACTTCTACTAGTAATGTATAAGCACCAAAAACGTATAGCTCTTTTCTATTTATTTGACCTTTACAAATTAAACGGTAACTTTGACTAATAATTAAAAAATGACCAATAACTGTCCCAAATCCAAGTAAATTCATTACTCTTTCTCCTTATTTCATTACTTTTTTCGTTGGAAAAGAAAATCAAGGAGGATGTCTGAAATCCTACTTTCTCCACCTTTAATATTTTGCAAGTCTTTTTCCTTCAAGGCTACAAACTGTTCCAATTTAACTGTGTTTTTCATAATAAAATCTCCTAAAATGTTTTTTTCTTGTAAGCTAACTTACAAAAACCATTATACAAAATGGAATTTCATTTTAGATAAAATTCTCTCAACTGTCATTTTTTTCTCCCCAAGTGTACTTTTTTAAGAAAAAAGCCGGGAAAATTCCCAGCTTTGCTACTATATTGATCCCAGCAGGATTCGAACCTGCGACCGTTCGCTTAGAAGGCGAATGCTCTATCCAGCTGAGCTATGAGACCTAACACAATTATTCTACCAAAAATTCAATTAAAAGTCAATTCTCTATTTATGATAGGGTGATCCCTGCTGAATCGTAAAAGCGCGATAGATTTGTTCAACAAGAACTAGTCTCATTAACTGATGGGGCAAGGTTAAACGGCCAAAGCTGACAGAAAGATTGGCTCTCTTTTTTACAGCTGATGATAATCCTAAACTCCCTCCAATGATAAAGGTAAGAGTAGAAAATCCTTTTATAGAAGCTTCTTCTAAATTCTTACTAAATTCTTCCGAGGAGAAAGTTTTCCCTTCAATGGCTAACACAATAACAAAATCACGGTCACCAACTTTTGATAAAATTCTCTGACCTTCTATTTCTAAAATCTTTTGATTTTCTGACTCACTGGCCTTATCTGGTGTTTTTTCATCTGCTAGCTCAATCATTTCAAGTTTAGCAAATCGAGAAATTCGTTTTGAATACTCCGCGATACCATCTTTTAAATACTTTTCTTTCAGTTTCCCAACTGTTACAACTTTAATTTTCATGACTCTATTCTAACATATTCTCTATTTTTTCACATCTTATTCACAAAATAAAAAATAGATTTCAATTGAGAAAATCACAGTTTTAAAAGAGTTATCCACAGTTTGTGTAAAACTTTTTGTGTTTAAGTTATAATTAAGCTAGTCAGTTTATACTTTCAGTAATTCAAAAATATGGAGGCAAATATGAAACATTTAAAAACATTTTACAAAAAAGGGTTTCAATTATTAGTCGTTATCGTCATTAGCTTTTTTAGTGGAGCCTTGGGTAGTTTTTCAATAGCTCAACTAACTCAAAAAAGTAGTGTAAGCAACTCTAACAACAATAGCACTATCACACAGACTGCCTATAAGAACGAAAATTCAACAACACAGGCTGTTAACAAAGTAAAAGATGCTGTTGTTTCTGTTATTACTTATTCAGCAAATAGACAAAATAGCGTATTTGGCAATGATGATACTGACACAGATTCTCAGCAAATCTCTAGTGAAGGATCTGGAGTTATTTATAAAAAGAATGATAAAGAAGCTTACATCGTCACCAACAATCACGTTATAAATGGCGCCAGCAAAGTAGATATTCGATTGTCAGATGGAACTAAAGTACCTGGAGAAATCGTCGGAGCTGACACTTTCTCTGATATTGCTGTCGTCAAAATCTCTTCAGAAAAAGTTACAACAGTAGCTGAGTTTGGTGATTCTAGCAAGTTAACCGTAGGAGAAACTGCTATTGCCATTGGTAGCCCGTTAGGTTCTGAATATGCAAATACTGTCACTCAAGGTATCGTATCTAGTCTCAATCGAAATGTATCCTTAAAATCTGAAGATGGACAAGCCATTTCTACAAAAGCCATCCAAACTGATACTGCTATTAACCCAGGTAACTCTGGTGGCCCACTGATCAATATTCAAGGACAGGTTATCGGAATTACCTCAAGTAAAATTGCCACAAATGGAGGAACATCTGTAGAAGGACTTGGTTTCGCAATTCCTGCAAATGACGCTATCAATATTATTGAACAGTTAGAAAAAAACGGAAAAGTGACGCGTCCAGCTTTGGGAATTCAGATGGTTAATTTATCTAATATAAGTACAAGCGACATCAGAAGACTCAATATTCCAAGTAATGTTACATCTGGCGTAGTTGTTCGTTCTGTACAAAGTAATATGCCTGCCAATGGTCACCTCGAAAAATACGATGTGATTACAAAAGTGGATGATAAAGATATTGCTTCATCAACAGACTTACAAAGTGCTCTTTACAATCATTCTATCGGAGACACCATTAAGATCACTTACTATCGTAACGGTAAAGAAGAAACTACATCTATTAAGCTTGACAAGAGTTCAGGTGATTTAGAATCTTAATTGACATCTATGTAAAGAAAACTTTACATAATAGAAAAGATGTGTTAGTGTAGAATCATGGAAAAATTTGAAATGATTTCTATCACAGATATACAAAAAAATCCCTATCAACCCCGAAAAGAATTTGATAGAGAAAAACTAGATGAACTAGCACAGTCTATCAAAGAAAATGGAGTCATTCAACCGATTATTGTTCGTCAATCTCCTGTTATTGGTTATGAAATCCTTGCAGGAGAGAGACGCTATCGGGCTTCACTTTTAGCTGGTCTAAGGTCTATCCCCGCTGTTGTTAAACAGCTTTCAGACCAAGAGATGATGGTCCAGTCCATCATTGAAAATTTACAGAGAGAAAATTTGAATCCAATAGAAGAAGCACGTGCCTATGAATCTCTTGTAGAGAAAGGATTTACCCATGCTGAAATTGCAGATAAAATGGGAAAGTCTCGTCCATATATCAGCAACTCCATTCGTTTGCTTTCCTTACCAGATGCTATCCTTTCAGAAGTAGAAAATGGCAAACTATCACAAGCACATGCTCGTTCGCTAGTTGGATTGAATAAGGAACAACAAGACTATTTCTTTCAACGGGTTATAGAAGAAGATATTTCTGTAAGGAAATTAGAAGCTCTTCTGACAGAGAAAAAACAAAAGAAACAGCAAAAAAATGATCATTTCATACAAAATGAAGAAGAACAGTTAAAAAAACTACTCGGATTAGATGTAGAAATTAAACTATCTAAAAAAGATAGTGGAAAAATCATTATTTCTTTTTCAAATCAAGAAGAATATAGTAGAATTATCAACAGCCTGAAATAAGGCTGTTCTTTTATTTTTTTATCTCACAAGGTTATCCACTATTTTTTTCGATAAAAAGCTTAATAAATCAATAGTTTCTGACTTTATCCCCAACCTGTGGATAAAACTTGATAACATTGTGGATTATTTTTCACAGCTTGTGGAAAATTCTTACTATCTATGGTAAAATAGGTCTAGTATTAAACTTTTAAATAGTAAAGGAGGAGAAAGGATTGAAAGAAAAACAATTTTGGAATCGTATATTAGAATTTGCTCAAGAAAGACTGACTCGATCCATGTATGATTTCTATGCTATTCAAGCTGAACTCATCAAGGTAGAGGAAAATGTTGCCACTATATTTTTACCACGATCTGAAATGGAAATGGTCTGGGAAAAACAACTAAAAGATATTATTGTAGTTGCTGGATTTGAAATTTATGATGCTGAGATTACTCCTCACTATATTTTCACTAAACCTCAAGATACGGCTATCTCACAAGTTGAAGAAGCTACAAATTCAACTCTTTATGACTATAGTCCAAAGTTAGCATCTATTCCTTATTCGGATACGGGATTAAAAGAAAAGTATACCTTTGATAATTTTATTCAAGGGGATGGAAATGTTTGGGCAGTATCAGCCGCTTTGGCTGTCTCTGAAGATTTGGCCTTGACCTATAATCCTCTTTTTATCTATGGAGGACCTGGGCTTGGTAAGACTCACCTGTTAAACGCTATTGGAAATGAAATTCTAAAAAATATTCCGAATGCGCGTGTTAAATACATACCCGCTGAAAGCTTTATTAATGACTTTCTTGATCACCTAAGACTTGGTGAAATGGAAAAGTTTAAAAAAACCTATCGTAGTCTTGATCTTTTGTTAATCGATGATATCCAGTCACTCAGTGGAAAAAAAGTCGCAACTCAGGAAGAATTTTTCAATACCTTTAACGCCCTTCATGACAAGCAAAAACAGATTGTCCTAACCAGTGATCGTAGTCCAAAACATTTAGAAGGGCTCGAAGAAAGGCTTGTCACGCGCTTTAGTTGGGGATTGACACAAACTATCACACCCCCTGACTTTGAAACACGTATTGCCATTTTACAAAGTAAAACGGAACATTTAGGCTACAATTTCCAAAGTGATACTCTAGAATACCTAGCTGGGCAATTTGATTCAAATGTTCGAGATCTTGAGGGAGCTATCAACGACATCACTTTAATTGCCCGAGTAAAAAAAATCAAGGATATCACTATTGATATTGCTGCAGAAGCTATTAGAGCTCGCAAACAAGATGTTAGCCAAATGCTCGTCATCCCAATTGACAAAATCCAAAATGAAGTTGGTAACTTTTATGGTGTCAGCGTCAAAGAAATGAAAGGAAGTAGACGCCTTCAAAATATTGTGTTAGCCCGTCAAGTAGCCATGTATTTATCTAGAGAACTAACAGATAATAGTCTTCCAAAAATTGGGAAGGAATTTGGTGGTAAAGATCACACAACAGTTATTCATGCCCATGCTAAAATTAAATCTTTGATTGATGAAGACGATAATTTACGCTTAGAAATTGAATCAATCAAAAAGAAAATCAAATAACTTGTGGATAACTTTCGCTTTTTTATCTTTTTTATCCACATTTTTTAAACAAGCTAAAAAACTTGGTATGCCTTACTTTTAGTCTGTTTTCCACAGATTTCACAGACTCTATTATTACTATTATCCTTCTAATACTAAAAATAAATAAAGGAGAATCCATGATTCATTTTTCAATTAATAAAAATTTATTTCTACAAGCCTTAAATATTACTAAGAGAGCTATTAGCTCTAAAAATGCCATTCCTATTTTATCAACAGTCAAAATTGACGTGACCAATGAAGGTGTTACTTTAATTGGTTCAAATGGTCAGATTTCAATTGAAAATTTTATTTCTCAAAAAAATGAAGATGCTGGTTTGTTAATTACTTCTTTAGGTTCGATTCTTCTTGAAGCTTCTTTCTTCATCAATGTGATATCTAGTCTACCTGATGTAACTCTTGATTTTAAAGAAATTGAACAAAATCAAATTGTTTTAACCAGTGGCAAATCAGAAATTACCCTAAAAGGAAAAGATAGCGAACAGTACCCACGAATCCAAGAAATTTCAGCAAGCACTCCTTTGGTTCTTGAAACAAAATTACTCAAGAAAATTATCAATGAAACAGCTTTTGCTGCAAGTACACAAGAGAGTCGTCCAATTTTGACAGGTGTTCATTTTGTATTGAGTCAACACAAAGAGTTAAAAACAGTGGCAACAGACTCTCATCGTCTAAGCCAGAAAAAATTGACTCTTGAAAAAAATAGTGATGATTTTGATGTTGTCATTCCGAGCCGTTCTCTACGCGAATTTTCAGCGGTATTTACAGATGATATTGAAACTGTAGAGATTTTCTTTGCCAATAACCAAATCCTCTTTAGAAGCGAAAATATTAGCTTCTATACTCGTCTCCTAGAAGGAAACTATCCTGATACAGATCGCTTGATTCCAACAGACTTTAACACTACTATTACTTTTGATGTGGTAAACTTACGCCAGTCAATGGAGCGTGCTCGTCTTTTATCAAGTGCGACTCAAAATGGTACTGTGAAACTTGAAATTAAAGATGGGATTGTTAGCGCCCATGTTCACTCTCCAGAGGTTGGTAAAGTAAACGAAGAAATCGATACTGATCAGGTTACAGGTGAAGATTTGACCATTAGTTTCAACCCAACTTACTTGATTGATTCTCTTAAAGCTTTAAATAGCGAAAAGGTGACCATTAGCTTTATCTCAGCTGTTCGTCCATTTACTCTTGTGCCAGCAGATACTGACGAGGACTTCATGCAACTTATCACACCAGTTCGTACAAATTAAGTGAAAGAGGTTGAGCCTGGCTCGCCTCTTTTATGATATAATCGAAAAAGAAAAGGAGAGTAGTATGTATCAAGTTGGAAATTTTGTTGAGATGAAAAAACCACATGCTTGTACTATCAAGTCAACAGGAAAAAAAGCTAATCGTTGGGAAATTACACGTGTAGGAGCAGATATCAAAATAAAATGCAGTAATTGTGAGCATGTTGTCATGATGGGGCGCTATGATTTTGAGCGAAAAATGAATAAAATTATTGACTGAGAACCCTTAGTTAGAGGGTTAGCAAGTTTTCCCTTTTTGTGTTATAATATTAGGGATTGAAATGAAAACGGAGAACGAGAAAATATGGCTTTAACAGCAGGTATCGTTGGTTTGCCAAACGTTGGTAAATCAACACTATTTAATGCAATTACAAAAGCAGGAGCAGAGGCAGCAAACTACCCATTTGCGACTATTGATCCAAATGTTGGAATGGTGGAAGTTCCAGATGAACGTCTACAAAAATTGACTGAAATGATTACTCCTAAAAAGACAGTGCCAACAACATTTGAATTTACAGATATTGCAGGGATTGTAAAAGGAGCTTCAAAAGGAGAAGGGCTAGGGAATAAATTCTTAGCCAATATTCGTGAAGTAGATGCGATTGTTCACGTAGTTCGTGCTTTTGATGATGAAAATGTGATGCGCGAGCAAGGACGTGAAGACGCCTTTGTAGATCCACTTGCAGATATTGATACAATTAATCTGGAATTGATTCTTGCTGACTTAGAATCAGTGAACAAACGATATGCGCGTGTAGAAAAGATGGCACGTACGCAAAAAGATAAAGAATCAGTAGCAGAATTCAATGTTCTTCAAAAGATTAAACCAGTCCTTGAAGATGGAAAATCAGCTCGAACTATTGAATTTACAGATGAGGAACAAAAGGTTGTCAAAGGTCTCTTCCTGTTAACGACTAAACCAGTGCTCTATGTTGCTAATGTAGACGAGGATGTGGTTTCAGAACCTGACTCTATCGACTATGTTAAACAAATTCGTGAATTTGCAGCGACAGAAAATGCTGAAGTAGTCGTTATTTCTGCGCGTGCTGAGGAAGAAATTTCTGAGTTAGACGATGAAGACAAGCAAGAGTTTCTTGAAGCACTTGGTTTGACAGAATCAGGCGTTGATAAGTTGACTCGTGCAGCTTACCATTTGCTTGGACTGGGAACTTACTTCACAGCTGGTGAAAAAGAGGTTCGCGCTTGGACCTTCAAACGTGGTATGAAGGCTCCTCAAGCAGCTGGTATTATCCACTCAGACTTTGAAAAAGGTTTTATTCGTGCAGTAACCATGTCATACGATGATTTGGTGAAATATGGATCTGAAAAGGCCGTAAAAGAAGCTGGACGTTTGCGTGAAGAAGGAAAAGAATATATCGTCCAAGACGGCGATATCATGGAATTCCGCTTTAATGTCTAAAAAATTTAATGAATAGTATCAATTAGGTTGGAAAAAAATTCCAACCCTTTTGGCTTTTGAAAGGAAAAATAAATGACCAAATTACTTGTAGGCTTGGGAAATCCAGGAGATAAATATTTTGAAACAAAACACAATGTTGGATTTATGTTGATTGACCAACTAGCGAAGAAACAGAATGTCACTTTTACACATGATAAGATATTTCAAGCTGACCTAGCATCCTTTTTCCTAAATGGAGAAAAAATTTATCTTGTCAAACCAACGACATTTATGAATGAAAGTGGAAAAGCGGTTCATGCTTTATTGACTTATTATGGTTTGGATATTGAAGATTTACTCATCATTTACGATGATCTTGACATGGAAGTTGGAAAGATTCGTTTAAGAGCAAAAGGTTCAGCAGGTGGTCATAATGGTATCAAGTCTATTATTCAACATATTGGAACCCAAACCTTTAATCGTGTTAAGATTGGAATCGGAAGACCTAAAAATGGCATGTCAGTTGTTAACCATGTTTTGAGTACCTTTGACAAGGATGATTATATCGGTATTTTACAGTCTATTGACAAAGTTGACGACTCTGTAAACTACTATTTACAAGAGAAAAACTTTGAAAAAACGATGCAGAGGTATAACGGATAAATGGTGACCTTATTAGATTTATTCTCAGAAAATGATCAGATAAAAAAATGGCATCAAAATCTGACAGATAAGAAAAGACAATTAATGTTAGGTTTGTCAACTTCTACAAAAGCTTTAGCAATAGCTAGTAGTTTGAGACAGGAAGATAAGATTGTGTTATTGACGTCAACTTATGGAGAAGCAGAAGGACTTGTTAGTGATCTTCTATCTATCTTGGGTGAGGAATTTGTCTATCCATTTTTGGTAGATGACTCCCCTATGGTAGAATTTTTGATGTCTTCACAAGAAAAAATCATTTCACGGGTTGAAGCCTTGCGTTTTTTGACTGATTCATCTAAGAAAGGGATTTTAGTTTGTAATATCGCAGCAAGTCGATTGATTTTACCGTCTCCAAATGTATTCAAAGATAGTATTGTAAAAATCTCAATCGGTGAAGAATATGATCAACACGCGATTATCCATCAGTTGAAGGAAATTGGCTATCGAAAAGTTACACAAGTACAAACTCAAGGCGAATTTAGTCTTCGAGGAGATATTTTAGATATTTTTGAAATATCCCAGTTAGAACCTTGCCGAATTGAGTTTTTTGGTGATGAAATTGATGGTATCAGGTCATTTGAGGTCGAAACACAATTATCGAAAGAAAATCAGACAGAACTTACTATCTTTCCAGCTAGTGATATTCTTTTGAGAGAAAAGGATTATAAACGAGGTCAGTCAGCTTTAGAAAAACAAATTTCAAAAACGTTATCACCTATTTTAAAATCATACTTAGAAGAAATTTTTTCAAGTTTTTACCAAAAACAAGTTCATTTAGATTCTCGGAAATTTTTATCTTTGTGTTATGACAAGAGGTGGACTGTTTTTGACTATATTGAAAAAGATACCCCAATATTCTTTGATGATTATCAAAAATTAATGAATCAGTATGAAGTATTTGAAAGAGAATTAGCACAATACTTTACAGAAGAATTACAGAATAGTAAAGCATTTTCTGAGATGCAGTATTTTGCTGATACAGAGCATATCTATAAAAAACAGAGTCCGGTTACCTTTTTCTCTAATATGCAAAAGGGTTTAGGAAATCTCAAGTTTGATCAAATTTATCAATTTAATCAATATCCTATGCAGGAGTTTTTCAATCAATTTTCTTTTCTAAAAGAAGAAATTGAGCGATACAAAAAAATGGATTATACTATTATTCTGCAGTCTAGCAATTCAATGGGAAGTAAAACATTGGAGGATGTGTTAGAGGAATATCAGATTAAATTGGATTCTAGAGATAAGTCAAGAATCTGTCAAGAATCTGTAAACTTAATCGAGGGCAATCTCAGACATGGTTTTCATTTTGTAGATGAAAAAATTCTGGTGATTACTGAACATGAGATTTTTCAAAAGAAATTAAAACGTCGTTTTCGAAGACAACATGTTTCAAATGCAGAGCGCTTAAAAGATTATAATGAACTTGAAAAAGGGGACTACGTTGTTCACCACATTCATGGAATTGGTCAATACCTAGGAATTGAAACCATTGAAATCAAAGGGATTCACCGCGATTATGTTAGCGTCCAATACCAAAACGGGGATCAAATCTCTATCCCAGTGGAACAGATTCATCTACTGTCCAAATACGTTTCAAGTGACGGGAAAGCTCCTAAACTCAATAAATTAAATGACGGTCATTTCAAAAAAGCCAAGCAAAAAGTTAAGAACCAGGTAGAGGATATAGCTGACGATTTAATCAAACTTTATTCTGAGCGCAGCCAGTTGAAGGGTTTTGCTTTCTCAGCTGATGATGAGGATCAACATGCTTTTGATGATGCCTTCCCTTATGTTGAAACGGATGATCAACTTCGTAGTGTTGAGGAAATCAAGAGCGATATGCAGGCTTCTCAGCCAATGGATCGACTTTTAGTTGGGGATGTTGGTTTTGGAAAGACTGAAGTTGCTATGCGTGCAGCCTTTAAGGCAGTCAATGATCACAAACAGGTTGTCGTTCTAGTTCCGACAACGGTTTTAGCGCAACAGCACTATACAAATTTTAAGGAACGATTCCAAAATTTTGCAGTTAATATTGATGTGTTGAGTCGCTTTAGAAGTAAAAAAGAGCAGACTGAAACACTTGAAAAATTGAAAAAGGGTCAAGTTGATATTTTGATTGGAACCCATCGTGTTTTGTCAAAAGATGTTGTGTTTGCTGATTTGGGCTTGATGATTATTGATGAAGAACAGAGATTTGGTGTCAAGCATAAGGAAACCTTGAAAGAATTGAAAAAACAAGTGGATGTCCTAACCTTGACCGCTACGCCAATTCCTCGTACCCTTCATATGTCTATGCTGGGAATCAGAGATTTGTCTGTTATTGAAACTCCGCCGACTAATCGTTATCCAGTGCAAACCTATGTTTTGGAAAAGAATGAGAGTGTCATTCGTGATGCTGTTTTGCGTGAAATGGAGCGTGGAGGTCAAGTTTACTATCTTTACAACAAAGTTGACACGATTGACCAGAAGGTTTCAGAATTACAGGAGTTGATTCCAGAGGCTTCGATTGGTTATGTTCATGGGCAAATGAGTGAGATTCAGTTAGAAAATACTCTACTGGATTTCATTGAAGGTCAGTATGATATTTTAGTGACGACTACCATTATTGAGACAGGGGTGGATATTCCAAATGCCAATACTTTATTTATTGAAAATGCGGACCATATGGGCTTGTCAACCTTGTATCAGTTAAGAGGAAGAGTCGGTCGTAGTAATCGTATTGCTTATGCCTATCTCATGTATCGTCCAGAAAAATCAATCAGTGAAGTCTCTGAGAAGAGATTAGAAGCCATCAAAGGATTTACAGAATTGGGATCTGGATTTAAGATTGCTATGCGAGATCTTTCGATTCGCGGAGCAGGAAATCTCCTAGGAAAATCCCAGTCTGGTTTCATTGATTCTGTTGGTTTTGAATTGTATTCGCAGTTATTAGAGGAAGCTATTGCTAAACGAAACGGTAATGCTAATGCTAACACAAGAACCAAAGGTAATGCCGAATTGATTTTACAAATTGATGCCTATCTTCCTGATACTTATATTTCTGATCAACGACATAAGATTGAAATTTACAAGAAAATTCGTCAAATTGACAATCGTGTCAATTATGAAGAGTTACAAGAGGAGTTGATAGACCGTTTTGGAGAATACCCGGATGTAGTAGCCTATCTTTTAGAGATTGGTTTAGTCAAGTCATATTTGGACAAGATCTTTGTTCAACGTGTGGAAAGAAAAGATAATAAAATTACAGTTCAATTTGAAAAAGTCACTCAACGACTGTTTTTAGCTCAAGATTATTTTAAAGCTTTATCCGCAACGAACTTAAAAACAGGCATCGCTGAGAATAAGGGATTAATGGAGCTTGTATTTGATGTCCAAAATAAGCAAGATTATGAAATTTTAGAAGGTCTGCTGATTTTTGGAGAAAGTTTATTAGAGATAAAAGAGTCTAAGAAAGAAAATTCCATTTGATATTTTTCTTCTATAAAATAGATAAAAATGGTACAATAATAAGTTGAGGTAATAAGGATGAGATTAGACAAATATTTAAAAGTATCGCGAATTATCAAGCGTCGTACAGTCGCAAAAGAAGTAGCAGATAAAGGCAGAATTAAGGTGAATGGAATCTTGGCCAAAAGTTCAACGGATTTGAAAGTTAATGACCAAGTTGAAATTCGTTTTGGAAATAAGTTGCTACTTGTCAAAGTACTGGAGATGAAAGATAGTACAAAAAAAGAAGATGCAGCAGGCATGTATGAAATTATCAGTGAAACACGGGTAGAAGAAAATGTCTAAAAATATTGTACAATTGAATAATTCTTTTATTCAAAATGAATATCAACGTCGTCGCTACCTGATGAAAGAACGACAAAAACGGAATCGTTTTATGGGGTGGGTATTGATTTTGATTATGCTATTATTTATCTTGCCAACTTTTAATTTAGCGCAGAGCTATCAACAATTACTCCAAAGACGTCAGCAATTAGCAGACTTGCAAACTCAGTATCAAACCTTGAGTGATGAAAAGGATAAGGAGACAGCATTTGCTACCAAGTTGAAAGATGAGGATTATGCTGCTAAATATACACGAGCGAAGTACTATTATTCTAAGTCGAGGGAAATAGTTTATACGATTCCTGACTTGCTTCAAAGGTGATAAAATGGAAAATTTACTAGACGTAATAGAGCAATTTTTGAGTTTGTCAGATGAAAAATTGGAAGAATTGGCTGATAAAAATCAATTATTGCGTTTACAAGAAGAAAAGGAAAGGAAGAATGCGTAAATTCTTAATTATTTTGTTGCTACCGAGTTTATTGACCATTTCAAAAGTCGTTAGCACAGAAAAAGAAGTCGTCTATACTTCGAAAGAAATTTATTACCTTTCACAATCTGACTTTGGTATTTATTTTAGAGAAAAATTAAGTTCTCCCGTGGTTTATGGAGAGGTTCCTGTTTATGCAAATGAAGATTTAGTGGTAGAAACTGGAAAATTGACTCCCAAAACAAGTTTTCAAATAACTGAGTGGCACTTAAATAAACAAGGAATTCCGGTATTTAAGCTATCAAATCATCAATTTATAGCTGCGGACAAACGATTTTTATATGATCAGTCAGAGGTGACTCCAACAATCAAAAAAGTATGGTTAGAATCTGACTTTAAACTGTATAATAGTCCTTATGATTTAAAAGAAGTGAAATCATCCTTATCAGCTTATTCGCAAGTATCAATCGACAAGACCATGTTTGTAGAAGGAAGAGAATTTCTACATATTGATCAGGTTGGATGGGTAGCTAAAGAATCAACTTCTGAAGAAGATAATCGGATGAGTAAAGTTCAAGAAATGTTATCTGAAAAATATCAGAAGGATTCATTCTCTATTTATGTTAAGCAACTGACTACTGGAAAAGAAGCTGGTATCAATCAAGATGAAAAGATGTATGCAGCTAGTGTTTTGAAACTCCCTTATCTCTATTATGCGCAAGAAAAAATAAATGAGGGTCTTTATCAGTTAGATACGACTGTAAAATACGTATCAGCAGTTAATGATTTTCCAGGTTCTTATAAACCAGAGGGAAGTGGTAGTCTTCCTAAAAAAGAGGATAATAAGGAGTATTCTCTCAAGGACTTAATCACAAAAGTATCAAAAGAATCTGATAATGTAGCTCATAACATATTGGGATATTACATTTCAAACCAATCTGATGCCACATTCA
Organism: Streptococcus sp. 4094; assembly: GCF_013277125.1. Classification (NCBI taxonomy): domain Bacteria; kingdom Bacillati; phylum Bacillota; class Bacilli; order Lactobacillales; family Streptococcaceae; genus Streptococcus; species Streptococcus sp. 4094. The sequence continues at coordinate 131,755 of NZ_VMMI01000011.1, forward strand.
AATCCAAGATGTCTGCCATTATGGGAGATGATTGGGATCCAAAAGAAAAATTGATTTCTTCCAAGATGGCTGGGAAGGTCATGGAAGCTATTTATAATCAAAATGGATTTGTGCTAGAGTCTTTGACTAAAACAGATTTTGATAATCAGCGAATTGCCAAAGGTGTTTCTGTGAAGGTAGCTCATAAAATTGGGGATGCGGACGAATTTGAGCATGATACGGGTGTTGTCTATGCAGATTCTCCATTTATTCTTTCTATTTTCACTAAGAATTCTGATTATGATACAATTTCTCAGATAGCTAAGGATGTTTATGAGGTTCTAAAATGAGGGAACAAGATTTTTTAAATCATTTTCTCAAGAAGGGATATTTCAAAAAGCATACTAAGGTGGTGCTAGCTCTTTCTGGTGGGTTAGATTCTATGTTTCTATTTAAGGTATTATCTACTTATCAAAAAGAGTTAGAAATTGAACTGATTTTAGCTCATGTGAATCATAAGCAGAGAGTAGAATCAGATTGGGAAGAACAGGAATTAAGGAAGTTGGCTGTTGAAGCTGGACTTCCTATTTATGTCAGCAATTTTTTAGGAGAATTTTCAGAAGCGCGTGCTCGACATTTTCGTTATGATTTTTTTCAAGAGGTCATGAAAAAGACAGGTGCGACAGCCTTAGTCACTGCTCACCATGCGGATGATCAGGTGGAAACGATTTTAATGCGTTTGATTCGAGGTACTCGTTTGCGCTATCTATCAGGAATTAAGGAGAAGCAAGTAGTCGGAGAGATAGAAATTATTCGGCCCTTCTTGCATTTCCATAAAAAAGACTTTTCACCAATTTTTCACTTTGAAGATACATCAAATCAGGAAAATCATTATTTTCGCAATCGTATTCGAAACTCTTACTTACCAGAATTAGAAAAAGAAAATCCTCGATTTAGGGATGCAATCTTAAGTATCGGTAATGAAATTTTAGATTATGACCTAGCTATAGCTGAATTATCTAATAATATTGATGTAGAAAATTTACAGCAGCTATTGTTTTACTCTGAGTCTACACAAAGAGTTTTACTTCAAACTTATCTGAATCGTTTTCCAGATTTGAATCTTACAAAAGCTCAGTTTGAAGAAGTTCGGCAAATTTTAAAAACTAAAAGCCAGTATCGTCATCCGCTTAAAAATGGCTATGAATTGATAAAAGAGTATCAACAGTTTCAGATTTGTAAAATCAGTCCGCAGGCTGATGAAAAGGAAGATGAATTTGTGTTACACTATCAAAATCAGGTATCTTATCAAGGATACACATTTTCCTTTGGAATTCCTTTAGAAGGTGAATCAATTCAACAAATACCTGTTTCACGCGAAACATCCATACACATTCGTCATCGAAAACCAGGAGATGTTTTGATTCAAAATGGGCATAGAAAAAAACTCAGACGTCTATTTATTGATTTGAAAATCCCTATGGAAAAGCGAAAATCTGCTCTGATTATTGAGCAATTTGGTGAAATTGTCTCAATTTTGGGAATTGCGACCAGTAATTTGAGTAAAAACACGAAAAATGATATAATGAACACTGTACTTTATATAGAAAAAATAGATAGGTAAAAAAATGTTAGAAAACGATATTAAAAAAATCCTCGTTTCACACGATGAAATTACAGAAGCTGCTAAAAAATTAGGTGCTCAATTAACTAAGGACTATGCAGGAAAAAATCCAATTTTAGTTGGGATTTTAAAAGGATCTATTCCTTTTATGGCTGAATTGGTCAAACATATTGATACACATATTGAAATGGACTTCATGATGGTTTCTAGCTACCATGGTGGAACAGCAAGTAGTGGTGTTATCAATATTAAACAAGATGTGACTCAAGATATCAAAGGAAGACATGTTCTATTTGTAGAAGATATCATTGATACAGGTCAAACTTTGAAGAATTTGCGAGATATGTTTATTGCAAGAGAAGCAGCTTCTGTTAAGATTGCAACCTTATTGGATAAACCAGAGGGACGTGTTGTAGAAATTGAGGCAGACTATACCTGCTTTACTATCCCAAATGAGTTTGTAGTAGGTTATGGTTTAGACTACAAAGAAAATTATCGTAATCTTCCTTATGTTGGAGTATTGAAAGAAGAAGTGTATTCAAATTAGAAAGAACAATTTTTAATGAAAAAACAAAATAATGGTTTAATTAAAAATCCATTTCTATGGTTATTACTTATTTTTTTCCTAGTTACAGCTTACCAGTATTTTAGTACAGGTAGTGTTGCAGGGAAAAGTGAGCAAATTAATTATACAGAATTGGTAAAAGAAATTACCGATGACAATGTAAAAGAATTAACCTACCAACCAAATGGCAGTGTTATCGAAGTTTCGGGTGTCTATAAAAATCCTAAAACAAGTAAAGAAGAAACAGGCATTCAGTTCTTTTCTCCATCTGTTACAACAGTAGAGAAATTTTCAAGTATTATTCTTCCCTCTGATACCACAGTATCAGAATTGCAAAAGCTTGCTTCTGATCATAAAGCGGAAGTAACTGTTAAGCATGAAAGTTCAAGTGGTATGTGGATTAATCTACTCGTATCCATTGTGCCATTTGGAATTCTATTCTTCTTCCTATTCTCTATGATGGGAAATATGGGGGGAGGCAATGGTCGTAACCCAATGAGTTTTGGACGTAGTAAGGCTAAAGCTGCAAATAAAGAAGATATTAAAGTAAGATTTTCAGATGTTGCTGGAGCTGAGGAAGAAAAACAAGAACTAGTTGAAGTTGTTGAATTCTTAAAAGATCCAAAACGATTTACAAAACTTGGAGCCCGTATTCCAGCAGGTGTTCTTTTGGAGGGACCTCCGGGAACAGGTAAGACTTTGCTTGCTAAGGCAGTTGCTGGAGAAGCAGGCGTTCCATTCTTTAGTATCTCAGGTTCTGACTTTGTAGAAATGTTTGTCGGAGTTGGAGCGAGTCGTGTTCGTTCTCTTTTTGAAGATGCCAAAAAAGCAGCACCAGCTATCATCTTTATCGATGAAATTGATGCTGTTGGTCGCCAACGTGGTGTCGGCCTCGGTGGAGGAAATGATGAACGTGAGCAAACCTTGAACCAACTCTTGATTGAGATGGATGGTTTTGAGGGAAATGAAGGGATTATCGTCATTGCTGCTACAAACCGTTCAGATGTACTAGACCCTGCCCTTTTACGTCCAGGACGTTTTGATAGAAAAGTATTGGTTGGTCGCCCTGATGTTAAGGGGCGCGAAGCAATCTTGAAAGTTCATGCTAAGAACAAGCCTTTAGCAGAAGATGTTGATTTGAAATTAGTTGCTCAACAAACTCCAGGCTTTGTTGGTGCTGATTTAGAGAATGTCTTGAATGAAGCAGCCTTGGTTGCCGCTCGTCGCAATAAATCGATAATTGATGCTTCAGATATTGATGAAGCAGAAGATAGAGTTATTGCTGGACCTTCTAAGAAAGATAAGACAGTTTCACAAAAAGAACGTGAATTGGTTGCCTACCATGAGGCAGGACATACCATTGTTGGTCTAGTCTTGTCGAATGCCCGTGTTGTTCATAAGGTTACAATTGTACCAAGAGGTCGTGCAGGTGGTTACATGATTGCACTTCCTAAGGAAGATCAAATGCTTCTATCTAAAGAAGATATGAAAGAGCAATTGGCTGGCTTAATGGGTGGACGTGTAGCTGAAGAAATTATCTTTAATGTCCAAACTACAGGAGCTTCAAACGACTTTGAACAAGCGACACAAATGGCGCGTGCAATGGTTACAGAGTACGGTATGAGTGAAAAACTTGGCCCAGTACAATATGAAGGAAATCATGCTATGTTTGGGGCACAGAGTCCTCAAAAATCAATTTCAGAACAAACAGCTTATGAAATTGACGAAGAAATTCGTTCATTATTAAATGAAGCACGAAATAAAGCTGCTGAAATCATCCAATCAAATCGTGAAACTCACAAGTTGATTGCAGAAGCATTATTGAAATACGAAACATTGGATAGTACACAAATTAAATCTCTCTATGAAACAGGAAAGATGCCTGAAACAGTAGAAGAGGAATCTCATGCACTATCCTATGATGAAGTAAAGTCAAAAATGAATGACGAAAAATAACCCTGAGAGAGGCTTGTCCTCTCTTTTTTTGTGCAGTTTAGACGGTGTAGGGAACAGAATGGGGAGAAATAACCAAATTAGCTTTTTGATTTGTTAAACTGTATTTAGAAAGGGGAAAAGAATGATTAAAGAATTGTATGAAGAAGTCCAGGGGAGTGTATATAAGTGTAGAAATGAATATTACCTTCATTTATGGGAGTTATCGGACTGGGATCAAGAGGGAATGATATGTCTACATGAATTGATTAGTAGAGAAGAAGAGCTGGCAGAAGATATTCCTCGTTTACGTAAATATTTCAAAACAAAATTCCGGAATCGAATTTTAGATTATCTCCGTAAGCAAGAAAGTCACAAACGGAGATATGATAAAGAGCTTTATGAAGAAGTGGGTGAGATAAGTCATCGTATAAGTGAGGGCGGTCTCTGGCTAGATGATTATTATCTCTTTCATGAAACACTAAGAGATTATAGAAACAAACAAACTAAAGATCAACAAGAAGAACTAGAACGCATCTTAAGCAATGAACGATTCCGAGGTCGTCAAAGCGTGCTAAGAGACTTACGTATTGTGTTTAAAGAGTTTGACATCCGTACCCATTAGGAATTCATGAAAAAACGGTAAATTCCCAAACTAAGTTCCACTGCTAATCCAAGTGGAAGTTAGTGTGAGACGTTTGAATGGGGTTAAAGATTAGTTTTTAGAACTTATGTTGGAGTAATGTAGACGACTGACAGACGTCTTCTGCAGGTATTTTAGAAATGCCGAGAAGCTTAGGAATTTCTTCTCCATAGGTAAATGCAAAGAGTTCATAGGCTGACTTTCCATTTAAAGCAGCACGTTTGACGCTGTTGACATGCGAACAAACGAGATTGATGTCCTCTTGAGTTAAGTTGTCAAAGGAAATTCCCTTTGTTAGGATGTCGCGAATCAAGGTGTGATTTTTCTCGATTCTCCCTTTCTGGTCAGAGCGATTAGGGTCACAAAAGAAGAGTTTACTCTCTCCTCGCACATCCATTTCGATGTCATCAACCCTGGCAAACTCTCCACCATTATCTGTCAGGATGACAGGGAAGAGTTGGAAGAAATCTTTGTCAGCTTGGTGAAGAGTGTTCTTGATGTCATAGAGGTGTTTGGTAACCTCAAGGGCAGTTTTATTATCCAGCAGTCTAGCGAAGATAAAGTTACAGAAAGATAGATTGAAGGTGAGTAGGACTTTACCTCCCATTCTGCCCATAACGGTATCCATTTCTAGCCAAGAGTCTAGTTGATTAAGGGTTAAATAATTTAGGAAATCCTCATAGGAACGATAGATAGGTACCCTTTTCGGATGTGTCGATAGACAGTTGAGGAGCTAACATCAAGGTTATGAGTTTTCAGAATATGATAGATGTGCTGTCCTTTTTTAATCCCATCAGAAATGATTTTATCTATGTCCCAGAAAGTCTTGGAATTGAGGGGAGTTCCTTCACGAGATTCAACAAGAGTTTGTTCGTATTGTTTTTGAGCTTGTTTAGCAAGGTAGAAGATTTTCTGATAGCCACAATTCTGTCTTCTTTTAGGGCAGCCATTACAGACAAAGGGAGCTTTACTGAGTAGAGGGCAAGGAAGATTATTGCATGTAGACTCTCGGACTTGTCTGTTTCGTTTGACTTCTTTAGAAACAGTAGTTGGGTCTTTTAGAATGGACTGTCCAATAGCTTTGAAGGTTTCACCGCGCTCTAAGCCTAATTGGATATCATTACGGTCTGAAAGGGCAAGGTGTTTATGTTTTGTCATAGTAGACCTCATTTCTAACTCAAACGTCTCACACTTAATTCCACCATAAAAATCCGTTTTAGACTAATTTCCACTTCGGTTAGGTAAGTGGAAGTTACTTTGAGAAGTTAGAGATTTGAAAAAAGGGTAAATTCCCAAACTAACTTCCACCGCTAATCCAAGTGGAAGTTAGTGTGATAAAAATCGTAAAAACCAGTGAGAATCCGTGTCAGGGTAAGTTCCACTGGTTTTACTCATGCTTGATTTCATCGCTTTTGTAACCAAAATGAATCGAAAAAAAGAGCGCACAAAATCCCCTCATCTGAAAGCGTTTCAGATTAAGTTCCGCTATGGTGGAAGTTAGTGTAAGACGTTTGAATGGGGTTAAAGATTAGTTTTTAGAACTTATGTTGGAGTAATTTAGACGACTGACAGACGTCTTCTGCAGGTATTTTAGAAATACCTAGAAGTTTAGGAATCTCTTCTCCATAGGTAAAGGCAAAGAGTTCATAAGCTGACTTTCCATTTAAAGCAGCGCGTTTGACGCTGTTGACATGAGAACAAACGAGATTGATGTCCTCTTGAGTTAAGTTGTCAAAAGAAGTTCCTTTAGGTAGAATGTCGCGAATCAGCGTGTGATTTTTCTCAATTCTGCCTTTCTGGTCAGAGCGATTAGGGTCACAAAAGAAGAGTTTACTCTCTCCTCGCACATCCATTTCGATATCATCGACCCTGGCAAACTATCCACCATTATCTGTCAGGATGACAGGGAAGAGTTGGAAGAAATCTTTGTCAGCTTGGTGAAGAGTGTTCTTGATGTCATAGAGGTGTTTGGTAACCTCAAGAGCAGTTTTATTATCCAGCAGTCTAGCGAAGATAAAGTTACAGAAAGATAGATTGAAGGTGAGTAGGACTTTACCTCCCATCCTGCCCATAACTGTATCCATTTCCAGCCAAGAGTTCAGTTGCTTAAGAGCCAAATAATTTAGGAAATCCTCATAGGAACGCCCTTTTTTGTCTTCTTTAGGGATGGAAGGTAGATTATTTTTCCGTCTTTCTTTGAATTTAACGGCTCTGACTAGGTCAATAGGAGCGATAGATAGGTATCCTTTTCGGATGTGCCGATAGACGGTTGAGGAGCTGACATCAAGATTGTGAGTTTTCAGAATATGATAGATGTGTTGTCCCTTTTTAACCCCATCAGAAATGACTTTGTCCATGTCCCAGAAGGTCTTGGAATTGAGGGGAGTTCCTTCACGAGCTTCGACAAGAGTTTGTTCGTATTGTTTTTGAGCTTGCTTAGCGAGGTATAAAATCTTCTTATAGCCACAATTTTGTCTTCTTTTAGGGCAGCCATTACAGACAAAGGGAGCTTTACTGAGTAGAGGGCAAGGAAGATTATTGCATGTAGACTCTCGGACTTGTCTGTTTCGTTTGACTTCTTTAGAAACAGTAGTTGGGTCTTTTAGAATGGATTGTCCGATAGCTTTGAAGGTTTCACCGCGCTATAAGCCTAGTTGGATATCGTTACGGTCTGAAAGGGTAAGGTGTTTATGTTTTGTCATAGTGTACCTCATTTCTAACTCAAACGTCTCACACTTAATTCCACCATAAAAATCCGTTTTAGACTAATTTCCACTTTGGTCAGGTAAGTGGAAGTTATTTTGAGAAGTTAGCGATTTGAAAAAAGTAAAAAAATTTTA